>CAZCFC010000199.1:0-5962 GCA_964497815.1 uncultured Cypionkella sp. | reverse complement strand
AGGCCGCGCGGGTCATCAGGGTCTGCCACCGGGTCAAGATCCTTGCAGCGGTCAGAAACCGTTCCAAGCCAATGTCGCTGACAAGGTTCATCATGCTGTCGACGCTGACGAAAAGCACCGGGATCAGCGCAGAGGGGGCATGGTCTTTCAGTTGAACGAAGCGCGTGCAGGTCAGAGCTTGACCAACGTCTTGCGCGCCAAAAGTCCTTGGGGCCGGAATAACAGGACGCCAATCACCAGAAGGATGGCAAAGGCATCGCGGTAGGGCAGCAGGCTTTCGGGCAGATAGGCTTGCAGGATGACCTCGATGAAGCCCAAGAGAAAGCCGCCGGCAACGGCACCCGACAGGCTGCCCAGCCCGCCGATGATGGCCGCGATAAAGGCCTTCAGCACGGGCAGCGCCCCCATCAACGGATCGACGCTGCCGCGTTGGGCCACCCACAAGATTCCGGCAACCCCGGCCAGCAGGCCAGAAATTGCAAAGGCGGTGGCGACGACAGAATTGGCGCGCAGGCCCATAAGGCGCAGCACGGCGAAATCTTCGGCGGCTGCGCGCATCGCCCTGCCCGACATGGTGCGGTGCAAGAACAGGTTCAGCCCCAAAAGCATGGTCAGCGTCACGATGATCGAAATCAGCTGGATCATGCCCAAGTGCAGCGACCCGATGGTGACGACGCCTGACAGGGCGCTTGGGATCGGAACCGGGATCGGGCGCGCCGAGATCAGGTTCTGAAACAGCACGCGCAGGATGGCGCTGACGGCAAAGCTGGTCAGCAATAATGTGGTGCCTGATGCCCCCCGTACCGGGCGAAAGGCGATCCGCTCCATCAGCAAAGCCGCCACCATAGCAACCGCCAGACCTGCAAACGCCGCCAATGGGAAAGGCAGCCCCCAGATCAGGGCAAAACACACCGCATAGCCCGTGATGGTCATCAACTCGCCATGGGCAAAATTGATCAGACCGATAATCGAAAACACCACCGCAAGCCCCAGCGCAAGAAGCGCATAGGTGCCGCCAAGGCTCAGGGCATTCAGAAGTTGCTGCAGGAAGATATCCATGGCGGGGTCCTTGGCCTTATGCGCCCAGATAGGCGTCTTGGATTTCCGGAGAGGATCGCAACTTGGCGGCGCTGCCCTGCAACTCGATCCGGCCATTGGCCAGCACATAGCCGCGATCCGCGATTTCCAGCGATTGCGCCACGTTCTGTTCGACCAGAAGAATGGTCAGCCCACGGTCGCGCAGGCTGCCGATCAGATCGAAGATACGGTCCACGACCTGCGGCGCAAGGCCCAGCGATGGTTCGTCCAAAAGCAGCAGATCGGGCGAGGACATCAGCGCACGGCCGATGGCCAGCATCTGCTGTTCCCCGCCCGACAAAGACCCCGCCTTTTGGTGCAGCCTTTCGGCCAGAATGGGAAACCGCTCCAGCATGTCGGCCTTGACCGCCGCCGGATTGCCGCGCGCGGCGTGTTTGGCCCCGCCCAGCATCAGGTTTTCGTCCACCGTCAACGAAGCAAACACCCGGCGACCTTCGGGAACCAGCGTCATGCCGCGCCGGACGATGGTTTCCGGCGGAAGGCCCGAGATGTCGTTGCCCTTGAATTGCATGCGTCTGGCCTTGCGGGGGGCAAGCCCGACCAGCGCGTTCAGGGTCGAGCTTTTGCCTGCCCCGTTGGCACCCAGAAGCGTGACGATCTCACCGCGCTTCACCGTCAGGTCAATGCCGCGCACCGCCTCGACCGCGCCATAGCTGACGGTCAGGCCCTCGATGGACAGAAGGATTTCATCTGGCATGGTCTGGCAATCCTGCGCATGCGAAGAGGATTGGCCCGGGCTTGACCCGGGCCGCGTCGGGTTGGCTCAGGGGGCGGGGATGTCAGCCGCGTTAGGCTGGCCTTGGGCGACCAATTCGCGATCGCCGGTCTTGATCCGCACCAGCGAGACCGAGCGCAGCGGCATGCCGGTCGTGCCTTTGTAGGTGATCGGTCCGGTCACACCGGGCAGGTTCTCAAGGTTGGCGATGCCGTCACGGATTGCGGCCGGATCAAGGCTGTCGGCGGCGGTGACAGCGGCTTCGATGATATTGCCAAGGTCATAGCCGTTGGCAATGTAGATGGTATCCGGGGCCGCCCCGGTCTTTTCCGTCCATTTGGCGTTGAAGGCCTCCAGGGGGCTGCCAGCGGTGGCGTAACCGGCGGTCGAAAACACCACCCCTTCCACCAGATCGCCCATGCCAAAGGTGGTCGGGCTGTCAATGCCGTCCGAACCAAGGATCGGCGTGGTCACGCCTGCGCCGCGCAACTGGCGGACAAAGGCCGGGAAGTCCGGTTCGTAGGCCGAGGTCATGATGACATCGGGCTTGGGGTCCATCGCGGCGATCTTGGTGACTTCGGCACCGAAATCCTGCTGCCCCATGGTGAAGGTGCCCTCACCCATGACGGCGCCGCCCTTGGCCGTGAACACCTGACCGAAATACTGTGGCAGCTTCAGCGTATAGGCGGTGTCAGGAGACGTCAGGACATAGGCGGTCTTGTAGCCGCTTTCGATGGCATGGGCGGCCAGCATGGTGGCCTGCACGTTGTCAGCGGGATAGTTCGAGAACATGTAGTCCCCCACCGCCAGCGGCAGGGTCGGCGTGGTGGCGCAGAAGGAAATCGCCGGGATGCCCGCGCCTTGGGTGATCATGCCCGCCGCGATCGAGGGATCGGCGTCGCAGGGCGTGATGATCAACTGCGCGCCCGCGTCAACCAGTTCCTGCGCAACCATCGCGGTCTGCGCCGAATCCGACCGGGTATCCTTGATGATGGTCTTGATTGGAAACTTGCCCGCAATGCCGCCGGCGGCGTTGATCTCGTCAATCTTCAACTGCAGACCGGCAAGGTTCGGCTGATCATAGGGTGCAAGCCCGCCGGTCTGGGCCGTTGCCAGTCCTATGACCAGATCCTCGGCCTTCGCCGGGGCCGATGCCAGTGCGGCAAAGGCGGCGGAAAGCAGCAAGAGCTTGTTTTTCTTCATGTCCGGTTTTCCTCTGTTGGTTTGGCTTCAAGATATCAGGCGGCAGCGCGGCGCTTGCCGATATAGGCTTCGATCACGGCAGGGTTGGCGCGGATGTCTTCGGGCGTGCCTTCGGCGATCATCTGGCCCTTGTGCAGCACCACAATATGGTCGCACAGCCGCATGATCAGCTTCAGGTCATGCTCTACCACCAGAAGGCCGATCTGATGATCGGCACGGATCTGGCGCAGCACCGCAATCAGGGCATCAGTCTCGGCGGGGTTCATTCCGGCGGCGGGTTCATCCAACAACAGGAACGAGGGACGCAGCGCCAGCGCCCGGGCAATCTCCAGCCGCCGCTGCGCGCCATAGGGCAACGAATTGGCAGGCCGGGCGGCCAGATCCTGCATGCCCACCACTGTCAGAACGGCCATTGCCGAAGCCCGGCTGTCCTCGCCCGGGCGGGCGACAGCATCGGCGGCGACAGTGACGTTTTCAAGAACCGTAAGGTTGCGAAAAAGGCGGATGTTCTGAAAGGTTCGGCCCAGACCGCGTGCAGGAACCTCATGCACCGCCACCAGGGCCGTATCGGTGCCGTTCAGAAGCACCCGGCCGGAACTGGGTGGAACCACACCGGATATGGCATTGATAAGGGTTGATTTTCCAGCGCCGTTCGGGCCGATCAGCCCAGTGACAAGGCCGGGGCGGACCGCAAAGCTGACATTCTCAAGCGCCACCAGACCTGCAAAGCGGCGTCCGACACTTTCGACCGATAGCGATGCCCCGTTGGTCGCACCCTGCTGCACGAAACGAAAGGCGGTGACAGCCGGTTCAGGAAACAGCCGCTCATCCACCTCGCGCAGGCCAAAAAGACCGTCGCGCAAACGATACATCACCGCAAGAATGACAAGACCCACCCCAATGTCTGTCAGGCCGAACACCTCGGGCAGTTTCAGGCCAAAGACCTCTGCGCCGCCTTCAAGACGACGCAGCAGATCCACCATCACCACGATCAGCGCCGTGCCCCCCACGGCCCCCGAAACGGTTGAAATACCGCCAAGGATCAGCATCGACATCAGAAGGAATGTCAGGTTGAAATGAAAATCCTTGGGTGAAAAGGCACCAAGGAAATGCGCCAAAAGCACCCCGGCCGCGCCCGAAACAAGACCGCCCAGAACCCAGGCAACGAAGCGCTGGCGCACCACGTTCACACCGCTGGCCCGCGCCGCGATTTCGTCCTCGCGCGCGGCACGCAGGGCCAGCCCACCCTTGGTGCCACGATAAATCCGCGCCACGGCCACCGCGATCAGCGCCGCAGGAAGCGCAACAAAGGCCGAAACCCCGCGCGGCACGCCGAAAAAGGTCTGACTGCCACGGGTGATGTCGGTCGAGGCGACCAGACTGACATGGACGATGACCAGAAAGCCCAGTGTCGCAATCGAGGCCGCAGACCCCGAAAGCCGCGCCAGAGGCAGCCCGAACAACACGGCAACAAGGCCAACCACGACCAGCGCCCCCGCCATTCCGACAAGCAGCGATTGCCCCCCGGCGACCCCGGCCAGCCATCCCGGCAGATTTGGCAAACTGGTGGACATCACCGTCGGCTGGATGGTGAGCAGCGCCGAGCCATAAGCCCCCAGCGCCATGAATCCAGCGTGACCAAACGAAATGATACCCGAATTGCCGCTGAAAATCTGCATCCCCACCACTGCGGTGACATAGATCAGGTACAGGGTTGCCAGCCGCGCCAAGGCTGCCGGCAGGAAAAGCTCTGCGATGATCGCCAGCGCGATCAGCGGCAGGGCGAGTGTGATCGCGCCCTTCACGGCCTGCATCCCAATTCGCGGCATCATCCCTCCCAAACACGGCGAAAGTCCCGGTGTTGCCGGAAGCATGGTGCAGCCGTGCCGGTCGTGTCAATATCATTTCACAAATATCAAAACTGTTGACGTTTGTATCGTATGTTACATACTGACCGGCAAAGGACGGGACCGGACAAAGGATGACAAGATGGCAATCCGTGACCGCTTGACGAATGGCAGCGTGCCGTTGACACCTTCTGATCTGAAGGTGGCGCGGGTTCTGCTGGCGGATTATCCGGCGGCTGGGTTGAACACCGTGGCCCAGCTTGCCGCGCTGGCCGGGGTGTCCGGGCCCACTGTGTTGCGCTTCGTCTCGCGGCTTGGGTTTGACGGATTTCCGGATTTCCAGAAGGCCTTGCTGGGCGAAGTGCAGGCCCGGATGAACTCGCCGCTGGCGATGATCGACGCCGGCAAGGCAACGGCGGTACCGCAAGAGCAGATCTATCAGGAAGGGATCCGGTCTTGCGTCGGCATGCTGGAAACCACCGCTGCTATGGTGCCAGCGGCCGATTTCGACATGGCGGCGCGGCTTGTCACCGATCCGACGTTGCGGCTGCAGTTCATAGGTGGGCGCTTTTCGGGCTATCTGGCCGGGATGCTGTGGCAGCACCTGCGTCAGCTTCGGCCCGATTGCCATATGGTCAGCAGCAACCGGCCGGACCGCATCGATTCGCTTATCGACATCGGGCGGCGCGATCTGATCATCGCTTTTGATTATCGCCGCTATCAGGTTGAAACCATCCAGTTCGTCACTGCCGCAGCCGAGCGTGGGGCGCAGGTGGTTCTGTTCACCGATCCGTGGGCTTCGCCGGTGGCAGCCCACGCCAAGGTGGTGCTTAGCGCCCCGGTCGAGGGACCATCGCCCTTCGACACCATGGTGCCCGCTCTGGCGCAGGTTGAGGCGTTGATTGCCGCCGTCACCACGCGGCTTTCGGTCACCTCGCGCGCCCGCATCGCCGAGATCGAGGCTTTGCGCCACCAATCGGGCATCACCGAAGATCAGCCCGCCCCCCCATCACAAGATCGCACCGCACGCCGCGGACCAAGCCGGAGACTGACATGAGCGACCTGATTTCCATCGAATATGGCGGCCAGATGATCCGCC
>CAZCFC010000198.1:0-5984 GCA_964497815.1 uncultured Cypionkella sp. | reverse complement strand
CGGGTGTGTGGGGCAATCATGAGGGGTCGCTGCTGCTGTGGGTGCTGGCGCTGGCGGCATTCGGGGCCTGTGCGGTCTGGTTTGGCGGCAACCTGCCTGCGACCCTGAAGGCGCGGGTTCTGGCGGTGCAGGGGCTGATTGGCGTGGCGTTTCTGGCGTTCATGTTGCTGACCTCGAACCCTTTTCTGCGGCTTGCGGTGCCACCGCTGAACGGCGAAGATCTTAACCCATTGCTGCAAGACCCCGGTTTGGCCTTTCATCCGCCGTTTCTGTACCTTGGCTACGTCGGCCTTTCGATGAGCTTTTCCTTCGCCGTCGCCGCCCTGATCGAGGGCCGTGTGGACGCCGCATGGGCGCGCTGGGTACGGCCGTGGACGCTGGCCAGCTGGATCTTCCTGACCATCGGCATCGGTCTGGGATCGTGGTGGGCCTATTATGAATTGGGCTGGGGTGGGTTCTGGTTCTGGGATCCGGTCGAGAACGCCAGCTTCATGCCTTGGCTGATCGCCGCGGCCCTGCTGCATTCGGCCATCGTGGTGGAAAAGCGCGAAAGCCTGAAGGCGTGGACGATCCTGCTGGCCATTCTGGCCTTTGGCTTTTCGCTGACCGGAACGTTCATCGTGCGCTCGGGCGTCATCACCTCGGTGCATGCCTTTGCCAACGACCCCGAACGCGGGGTGTTCATTCTGGCGATCCTTGCGTTTTTCATGGGCGGTGCGCTGACCCTGTTTGCAGCGCGGGCGAATGTGCTGGAAGCAAAGGGAATTTTCGCCATGGTCAGCCGCGAAAGCGCGCTGCTGGCCAACAATGTACTGCTGGCGGTGGCGGCCTTTGTGGTGTTCATCGGCACGATCTGGCCGTTGATTGCCGAACTGGTGTTCGCGCGCAAGCTGTCGGTCGGAGAGCCGTTCTTCAACGCCGCCTTTTCGCCGTTCATGGTACTGTTGGCGTTGATCCTGCCGATTGGTGCGATGATGCCGTGGAAACGGGCCGAAATAGGCCGGGCCTTGCGCCCGTTGCGTGGCGCTATCGTGTTGGCGATTGCGGCCGGGCTGATGGGCTATGCGTTGCAGACCGGGCGGTCGGCATTGGGTCCGGTGGGTCTGGCGCTGGGTGTCTGGGTTGTGGCCGGTGCGCTGACCGATCTTTGGGCGCGCGGGGGCCGGGGATCGCTGGCGGCGCGGTTGGCGCGGTTGTCCCGCCTGCCCCGCGCCGATCTGGGCAAGGTAACGGCGCACAGCGGCCTTGGCATCACCGTGTTTGCCGCCGCCGCGATGACGGCCTGGGTGACAGAAGACATCCGGGTTGTGAAGCTGGGCGAGACGTTTGCCTTGGGCAGCTATGACGTGACGTTGAAAGAAGTACATCAGGAGCAGGGTCCGAATTACACCACCACCATGGCCGAAATGCAGGTCACGCGGAACGGCGCGGATGTGGTGACGCTGTTTCCGGAAAAGCGTGTTTATCCGGTGCAGGCGATGCCCACGACCGAAGCCGCGATTGATTACGGCGCGTTCCGGGACATCTATCTGGTGATCGGTGATCCGCAGGACGGTGGCGGCTATGCGGTGCGCAGCTATATCAAGCCCTTTGCCAACTGGCTGTGGGGGGGCGTTCTGCTGATGGCCTTTGGCGGTTTGCTGAGCCTGACCGACCGGCGCTATCGCATTGCGGCGGGCGCGCGGCGCGGTGCCATTGCCCAACCGGCGGAGTAACCCATGCGTGCGATCATCCTTGCCCTGATGCTGTTTGCGGCTCCGGCCTTTGCGGTTCAGCCCGGTGAAATGCTGTCCGATCCGGGGCTTGAGGCCCGCGCCCGCGAGATTTCGCGCAACCTGCGCTGTCCGGTTTGTCAAGGCGAGACCATCGACGATTCCAACGCGCCGATCAGTCGGGATTTGCGGCTGGCGGTGCGCGAACGACTGGTGGCGGGCGATACCAATGATGAGGTGGTCGATTACATCGTCACCCGATTTGGCGAATTCGTGCTGTTCAATCCACGCGCGCAGGGCTCCAGCCTGATCCTGTGGCTGGCCGGGCCCGCGATGCTGCTGGCGGGGTTGGGGATCGCCTATGCCACCACGCGCAAGCGCACACCCGAGGCCGAGGGACTGACCGACGAAGACCGCAAGCGCGTCGCAGATCTGATGGGCGAGTGACAGAAGGTCACGCTTTCGCCCTTGCCCTGCCCTGCTATCCTGCCCGAAACCGGGAGGTATCATGTTTGAAACCCTAACCTACAGCCTGTCGCAAGGTGTCGCGGTGATCACACTTGACCGGCCATCGGTGATGAACGCGCTGTCACGGCAGCTGCGGGCCGAAATGCTGTTGGCCGTGCGGCAAGCGGGGCACGAGGCGCGGGTGCTGGTGATCACCGGCGCCGGGCGGGCGTTTTGTTCCGGTCAGGATCTGGCCGATGCAGCGCAGGTTGGCGCGCTGGATCTGGAGCGCATCCTGAACGAGGAATACGTGCCGCTGCTGAAGGCGATCACCGATTGCCCGATCCCGACCATTGCGGCGGTGAATGGGGCGGCGGCGGGGGCCGGGGCCAATCTGGCGCTTGCGGCGGATGTGGTGATTGCCAGCGAAGGCGCGTCCTTCGTTCAGGCGTTCACGCGGATCGGTTTGGTGCCGGACGCGGGCGGCAGCTATTGGTTGCCACGCCAGATTGGTCTGGCCCGCGCCATGGGGTCGATCCTGTTTGCCGACAAGATCACCGCGCGGCAGGCGGTGGATTGGGGCATGATCTATGAATGCGTGCCGGACGCCGATTTCGCCGCCCATTGGCTGGGACGGGCGCGAACCCTGGCGCAGGGGCCCACGCGGGCCTATCACGGCGTGAAAACCGCGCTGCGGGCGTCGTTTGACCATGATCTGGATGCGCAACTGGCGCTGGAGGCGCAGTTGCAGGGCGCCTGCGGGGCGACCGCCGATTTCCGCGAAGGCGTTGCGGCCTTTCTGGAAAAGCGCGCGGCCAAGTTTCGCGGGGCCTAGCGCCGCCCGGCCTTGCGGGTGGACAGCAAGAGGTTCGTCTCGGACGTGATCACGCCTTCGATATTGCGGATGCGGTTGATCACCTCATCCAGCTCGATCAGGGTCTGGGTGGAAATCTCGGCGATCAGGCTCCATTTGCCATTGGTCGAATGCACCGCCATCACGGCCGGAATGCCTGCCAGCCGCGCCATCACCTTTTCGCCCCCCTTGCCTTCAATGATGATCATCATCAGCCCCCGCACCGGGGCCTCGGCCACATCACCACGGGTCAAGACGGTGAACCCTGCAATTTCACCGCGCAGGGTCAATCGCTCCATCCGGCTGCGCACCGTCGCACGCGACAGGCCCAGGCGGTCGGCCAGATCGGACAGGGCCGCGCGGCCATCGCGGCGCAATTCTGCGATCAGCCGAATATCCATTTCGTCCAACATGTTCAATTTCCCTGCCACTTTGCGAAACACACTGTGCGAAACGCCATAAATGCCCCTATGATTCGCCGCAAGATGGAAACACTTTGCACCCAAAGGAGACGCCCCATGCCCAACACCATCCTGATCGGAGCCCCGATTGACGAAGGCCAGCGCCGCCCCGGCTGCGTGATGGGGCCAACCGCCTACCGGGTGGCGGGCCTTGCGGCGGCGATCCGTGATCTTGGCCACGGGGTGGAAGACTGGGGTGATGTCGCCCTGCCCGACCTGACCGCCGCCACCTGCGCCAACCCCGCCGTGCATGCGCTGCCGCAGGTGTTGGGGTGGACCGAGGTTTTGGCCGACCGCGTGGACGACGCGCTGTCGCAGGGCGGCATGCCGATCATTCTGGGCGGCGATCACAGCCTTGCCCTGGGGTCGGTGGCGGGCGCTGCGGCCTATGCGATGCGCGCGGGGCGTCCGCTGTTCCTGTTGTGGCTGGATGCGCATTCCGATTTTCACACGCCGATGACCACCACGTCGGGCAATCTGCATGGAACCCCCGTGGCCTATATCGCCGGACGCGATGGCTTTGATGCCTTCCCCCCCTTTCCGGCCGTGATCCCGGCAGACCGGATCTGCCTTTATGGCATCCGCTCGGTTGACCCTGCGGAACATGCAGCGCTGTTGAAACATGACATTGCGATCAACGACATGCGTGTTCTGGATGAACGCGGCATCGTGGCCCCGCTGCGGGAATTCCTGGACAAGGTCCGCCACGCGGGCGGCATGCTGCATGTGTCTTTGGACGTGGATTTCCTTGACCCGTCGATTGCCCCCGCCGTGGGCACCACGGTTCCCGGCGGCACCACCTTTCGAGAGGCGCATCTGGTGATGGAACTGCTGCACGAAAGCGGCCTTGTCACCTCGCTGGACCTTGTCGAACTGAACCCCTTTCTCGACGAACGCGGCCGCACCGCCAAGCTGATGGTGGAACTGGTGGGCAGCCTGATGGGCCGCAAAGTGTTCGACCGCCCGACCCGCAGCTTTTAACCCATTGGAGTGGCAATGAAATCGCCGTCGCATCAGGCCTATGTGCCATTCGTGTCTGTGGATCACATGATGAAGCTGGTGCTGCATCTGGGCATTGAACGGGTGCTGACCGATCTGGCCGCCGAGATTGAAGCCGATTTCCGTCGCTGGCCACTGTTCGACAAGACCCCGCGGATCGCCAGCCATTCCGACGTGGGGGTGATCGAATTGATGCCCACCTCGGACGGTGAAACCTATGGCTTCAAATACGTGAACGGCCATCCGTCGAACATGAAAAAGGGCCTGCAAACCGTGACGGCATTCGGTCTTCTGGCCGACGTGGCGACGGGTTATCCGGTGCTGCTTTCGGAAATGACCATCCTGACCGCGCTGCGCACGGCGGCGACAAGCGCCATGGCTGCGACGTGGCTGGCACCGGCGGACAGCACCGTGATGGCCCTGATCGGCAATGGCGCGCAGGCAGAGTTTCAGGCGCTGGCGTTCAAGGCGATCTGCGGGATTACCGAGGTGCGTCTTTACGACATCGACCCCGCCGCCACCGCCAAATGCGCCCGCAATCTGGCGGGGCGCGGGTTGACGGTGGTGTCCTGTGCGACGCCCGATGAGGCCATTCTGGGCGCGCAGATCATCACCACCGTGACGGCCGACAAGCAATACGCCACCATCCTGACCGACAACATGGTCGGCGCGGGCGTGCATATCAACGGGGTGGGCGGCGACTGCCCCGGCAAGACCGAACTGCACCGCGACATCCTGCTGCGGTCGTCGATTTTCGTGGAATACCCCGAACAGTCGCGGGTTGAGGGCGAGATTCAGCAACTTGCCCCGGACCATCCCGTGACCGAACTGTGGCAGGTGATTGCCGGGCAGGCCAAGGGCCGCCGCGACGCACGCGAAATCACGTTGTTTGATTCCGTTGGCTTTGCGGTAGAAGATTTCAGCGCCCTGCGCTATGTCCGCGCCAAATTGGCAGAAACAGGGCTGTTCACACAGCTGGACATGATCGCAGACCCCGACGATCCGCGTGATCTGTTCGGGATGCTGTTGCGGTCGGCGTAAGGCCTCATCTCCTTGCGTACCAAGGCTAGATTGGTGTAGAAATGCACCAACCAGATCTAGACCCAACCTGCAAGGCGGCGTTACGTGAGCGATACCCCGGAAACCCCTGAAATCATGGACGAAAAACCGATCCGTATGGCCCATGACGGACCGCAGATCGACATCGTCGATGAGATGAAGACCGCCTACCTTGATTACGCAATGAGCGTGATCGTTTCGCGTGCCATTCCCGACCTGCGCGACGGGCTGAAACCGGTGCATCGGCGCATCCTTTTTGCGATGCACGAAACCAACAACACCCACGACAAACCCTACCGCAAATCGGCGCGTCCGGTGGGCGATACCATGGGCAAATACCACCCGCACGGCGACAGCGCGATCTATGACGCGCTGGTGCGGATGGCGCAGCCGTTTTCCATGAGCCTGAAGCTGCTGGACGGTCAGGGCAACTTTGGCTCGATGGACGGCGAT
>CAZCFC010000197.1:0-5994 GCA_964497815.1 uncultured Cypionkella sp. | reverse complement strand
TCGGCGTGTTGGTGGAATGGTCCTTGCCGTACATCTCGAAATCCACATCCAGCGCGGCCCAGCGTGCACCGAAATCGGGCTTCCACTGCAATTTGACATTTCCGCCCGTCACCGGCAGCGTCCATTCGCGACCGTCTTCATCATCGAAGGTGATGGTGTGGTTGACGGCATCGACATTCTTCATCGGCACATACAGCACCCGCCCGGTTTCGGGGTGGATCGGCAGGAAGCAGGAATAGGTTTGCTGGCGTTCTTCACGCAACGAGGCCAGCATGATCTTCATGATAGCATCATAACGCTCGGTTGCCCGTTTCAGCGTGTCATCAAAGCGGCCCGATTTGTAGAATTCGGTGGCACTGATGAATTCATACTCGAACCCGAAGGTATCAAGGAAACGCCGCAGCATGGCGTTGTTGTGCGCGCCAAAGCTGTCATACAGCCCGTAGGGATCGGGAACGCTTGTCAGCGGTTTTTGCATGTGTTGGCGCAGCATATCCTGTTGCGGCACGTTTTCGGGCACTTTGCGCATGCCATCGACATCATCGGAAAAGCAGATCAGGCGCGTCGGTATGTCCGAAATCGCCTCAAAGGCGCGACGGATCATCGTGGTGCGCGCCACCTCGCCAAATGTGCCGATATGCGGCAGGCCAGACGGGCCATAGCCGGTTTCAAACAGCACATAGCCCTTCTCGGGTGCCTTTTTCTCATAGCGTTTCAGCAGGGCGCGGGCCTCTTCAAACGGCCAAGCTTTCGATTTCATCCCAGCATCGCGCAAAGCAGACATCGCGGCATACTCCAACGTGTGACAACCCCATGTCGTCACAGGCCTCTGTCCTCTATTGCCGCGCTGCGGATAGGTCAATATTCTGCCGCCAAGCAAACAGGAGCAAAGCCGTGCCGCACACCCCCCCCTCGCTATCGCCGCAAGACGCGCTGGTGGCTGTCATGATTGCGGTTTCGGCCTCGGACGAACAGATGCGCACCGCCGAGTTGGTGGCGATTCAGCGCATGGTCAACCACATGCCAGTGTTCGCCAGCTATGATACCGACCGCATCCGCGTGGTGGCACAGACCGTTTTCGACCTGTTTGAGGAAGAGGACGGGCTGGACGCCCTGTTCGGGCTGATCCGCGATGCTTTGCCCGAGAGGCTGAACGAAACCGCCTATGCGCTGGCCTGTGACGTGGTGTCGGCTGATGGCGGGCTGGCCGAGGTGGAACTGCGCATGCTGGAAGAGGTCCGCGAAGAGCTGTCAATTGACCGGCTGCACGCTGCCGCCATCGAATGGGGCGCGCGCGTGCGGCACTTGAAGCCGTAACGCAGGGCGGGGCCAAGCCGCCCCGCTGAAGCCGTAAACGCAGGGCGGGGCTTGCCCCGCCCCGTCGATCCGGATCAGCCCTTGTCACCAGTAAGCGGTGGTTTTGCGGCAGCGAGGTCGCGCGCCTGCGCCACCCAATTGTCGCGCGTCACCCGGCCCCTGAAGCCTTCAAGGTTCTCATCCACCCAGGCAATTTCGGCGGCGGTCCAATTGGCGATCTGGTCAAAGTGGTAAAACCCAAGGCTGTGACACAGCTGTTCCAGTTTGGGCCCGATGCCTTTGACCAGTTTCAGATCATCCGGCACGCCGCCCCGCGCCGAGGTCAGACCTTGGGGTTTGGAGGCACCAGCCGTCGCTGCCGGAATTGCGGTGGCCGGTTCACGCACAGGTGCCGCCACCCGCGGCGGGGCCAGTGCGGCCATCGGCGCGGGGGCTGTGGCGCTGGATATGGCCGCCCCAACCACAGCGACCGCCTTGGCTGCGGCCAGATCGGACTCCGCTGCGGCCAGCTTGGCCGAAAGCGCGTTGGTTCGTGCGGTGCAGGCGGCCAGATCGGCACGCAAGCGGTCGGTCTCGGAGGTGTCTGTGGTCGTCGCCGTCGGACGCCGACCCCAGATGATCCAGCCCGCCAGCACCCCGATCAGCGCGGCACCGGCCAACAGCACCCAGATTTCCGTCAGCAAAAAGCCCCATTTGTGAAACATCGCATCTCTCCCTGATACCGGACCCGCAGGCCCACCCCGTACCCAACTGCTGGATTATTCCGACCACGTGATGGTGGTGCGGCGATTTTGGGCGCGACCTTGTTCGGTTGCGTTGTCGGCAACCGGCATTTCCGCGCCCTGTCCCACAGATTTCAGCGCAGCACCCGGCACGCCGCTTGCCATCAACTCGCGCCGCACCACGATGGCGCGCTTTTGGCTTAGGCCAAGGTTCGCCACCGCATCGCCCGAGGCATCGGTGTGCCCGCCGATTTCCGCGCGCAACCCCATCGTTTCGGCGCAAAGTCCGGCAAGCGCCGCCAGATCGTTGATCACGCGCAAGGCACTTGCCTCCAATTGATCCGATCCCGAGACAAAGTTCACCGAGGCCTCGGCCAGAAGGCTGTCAGACGCTGTCTGACACCCCGCAAGACTGTCGTCGATTTGCGGCACGTTCAGCCAATAGCCCCCCATGTAGCGTTGGGTCTTGCCTGTGACGGAATGGACGCGGGTGTCGCCGTTCGCGCCTGCTGGCACGGCTTGGGTGATGCTGGCCTTGACGCCGCCGGCCTGCAGTCCGGCCTGAATGGCGGCGACATCGACGTCCCCCTGCACGGTGCCGGTGGCGGTCTGACCTTCGGGTGTGACGTCCAGACGCAGCGTTTCCAGATGGGCAAGCCAGTCTCTCAGGCCGCTGAACGCTCCTGCGTCACCGCTGGCACCGATCAGCGCCTGATTCACCTTGCCACCGATCACAGGCAGGCCCAATGCCTGCGCAATCGCAACAGCATCCACCCCCTTGGGCAGTTTGCCCGAAAGGGTGGCCCCGGTCGCCGCTGCATAGTTCAGTGTGAAATTGGCCGGGGTGCCATCATCCAACAGGGTGATGTCTTTGGTCACGGCCCCCTCGGGCAGAGCCGCAAGCGCCGCATCCACCGCCTTTGCCTGATCCGGCCCCAACGCCTGACCGCTGAGCGTCATCAGCCCGTCAGACAGCGACAGGGTGCCCGAGTCAAGAACAGCCAAAGCCGCAATCCCCCTGGCCGCAAGGTCGGTCCAGACTGCGGGTGCCCCCGCCGCCAGTGTCAGATTGGCGGCCTGCGTTTCCAGCAGCCCCGGACCCAGCGCGCCGCGTGCCGCCTCGGACGGCACAAAGCCAGCAGCCATCGTTCCATTGGCGTCCTTGGTCACGCTTAGGGTAAAGGGGGAAACCCTGTCCAGAACCTGCACATCCTCCGTGACCACCCGTCGCCCCGGCACCGCATTCAGTGCGCCCAGCAAGGCGGCTTTTTCATCGGTGCTGTCGACCAGACCGGTGAGGTGAATGTCACGCCCCGACACTGCGGTTGCCGCCCCATGCACCGCATTGGCCACCGCCTGCGCCGCATGATCGGCGATCTGGCTTTGCATGCGCTGGGCATGATGGCCCTGCGCCCACCAACCCAACAGGCCGACGCCCCCTGTCAGTACCGCGATGCCAACCGCCTTGCGCATGTCTGAACCCATACCTGACCCCGTTGCCCGAACCGTGACAGGTGCGACAAAGCGCATCAAGGAAAGAGTGGCCCTGCTTTTGCCGCTGATTTGTCTGCATCGGCAGATGCGGGGGTTTCACACCCCCGCGCGGCATTGCGAAGTGCAAAGCCGCTTCCCCCGTGGGATATTTGCGCACAGAGGATGCACATGTCCGTCAAATGAAGTTCGATCGGGCTTGCCTAAAGATAAAGCTCTGCCCACCGCGTGATCAACTGCCCCTGCAGGCGGCGGGCGCGTTTGGTCCAGCCCGCGCCGCCCTTTGGGTCTTCGCGTTGGTCCATCGTCAGCGCGTCGCGGCGAGGCAGGTCGGCGGTAAAGATGGCAAACGCCAGTTCGTGCCCCGTCGGATGGCTGATGTAGCCCGACAGACAGGATACGAAGTTCAAGGTGCCACTTTTGGCATGGCTGCGGATGGTGCTGTGTTTCAGTTCCTTGCCGTCCGGCCCGGTCAGGCCCATGTCACGCAGCAGGCCGTGCAGCATCGGTCCGGTTGCCGTGCGCCGTGCACGCAGCATCACCGTCATCATTTCGGCGGTGCTGATCCGCGACAGCGGCCCCAGCCCGGAATGATCGCCCAACACACCCGTGATCCCGAAAGTGGACTGCGCCCAAGCCGTCATGGCCGCCGCAGATGTCGTCAGATCCGGTGCGCCAGAGGCCGTCAGCCCCACCGCCTCGGCCGTCAGGTTGGTCGAGAATTTCAGCATGGCGCGCAGCACGTCGGGCAGGGGCGCGCTTGAATGTTGCACGATCGTGTCGGTCAGGCTGGGCAGGGCCGGGATGATCTGGGCGGGCGGCAGGAGGATCCCTTGGGCCGCGCAGAGGGTCTGAAACACTTCGGCCACATAAGCGGCGGGGTGGCGCACGGGCAACCAGCGGCTGCCATCATCGCCCAGTGCAGATTCAGCCACCGACCAGTGGTCTTCGGCGGCCGGGCCGGGTTCATAGGCGAAAATCGGCAGATCGCGCCTCGCAAGCCGAACCTTTGCCATTTTCACAGGCGGCACAAAGCGTTCGCCCCGCGCATCCATCGCCAGGGACCAGCCGTCATTGGCGCGCTTCCACTCGAAATTCACCCGGTTGAAGTTGAGCATCAGCCCCGAAATCGCCGGGTTATACCCCACATGATCGGGCTGGTCTGCCGTTATGCGGTCCTGTTCGGGCAACGCGCCCGCATAGGCCAGGAAGCGGCCCGTCACATGCCGCAGGCCGCGCGCGGCAAGGCTTGCCACCAGATCGCCCATCTTGTCGGTGTCAAAGGTCGGATCGCCGCCGCCAGCCAGGATCAGATCGCCGTCCAGCCGCCCTTCGGTGATGGGGCCTGTGCGCAGCACGCGGGTGACAAAGCGGTGATCCGGCCCAAGCCGGTCCAGCGCGTAAAGCGCGGTGATGGCCTTGCAGACCGAAGCCGGGGGCAGGGGCTGATCGGCGTTGGCACTTTCCAGAAGCTTGCCCGATGCCGCATCTGCCACCGCATAGGCCACCACACCAGGTGACAGTCTTGCGGCGTCAACCAGCGCCAAGGCCCCCTTGTCAGTGGCCCTGTCAGGTTGGACGTTGGGGCGGCGTCTGGGCCGCAGGATGTTGGCCGGCCCTTCGGCCCAAAGCGGCGATGCCACTCCGGCCAGCAGCCAGCCCAGAATGCCCCGCCGTGTGAACTTGCGCACGCGCCCCCCCATTGCAGAATCGTTGACTGCATAGCCTGACCGGGCGGTCTTGGGCAATCACCGCTTCCATTCGCCCCGCGCGCGGATGGCGCTTGAGGACATATCGTTCAGCGGCACGTTCACGAAACACCATGCCGGCGCGGATTTGGAGCCGATGCCTTCGCCCCGGTTGATTCGATGCACCTGAAACGCGCGTGCCGCCACCGACAGCCGCGCCTGCACCCCCGCCCCGGGCCGCGCCAACACCCCCACCGGCACAGATCGCAGAATGTCGCGCCAGCGGTTCCATTTGTGAAACTGCACCAGATTGTCGGCCCCCATAAGCCAGACAAAGCGCACACCGGGATAGATTGCCTTCAATTGGGCCAAAGTGTCGGCGGTGGCCCTGGTGCCCAGTTTCGCCTCAAGATCGGTGACGCGCACCTTCGGGTCTGGCATCACCTTGCGCGCCTGTGCCAGCCGGTCCGCCATCGGCGCAGGTTGCCGCGGCTTCAGCGGGTTGCCGGGGGTGACCAGCCACCAGACCTGATCCAGCCCCATCCGCTTGATCGCTTCGCGGGTGATGTAGGCATGGCCTTGATGGGCGGGGTCGAACGACCCGCCCAGAAGGCCAATGACCATGCCCTTGTATGCGATGGGGAAACCTTCGCGCATTCCAACTCCAGAACAACTCAGCACATTTCACAAGCCGACAGGGGATTGTCCACATAGATTCAGAGGCAATGCCAAATTGTAGCTGCATTGATTGTTGTGTGTTTCGTCGCTGTCCGGAG
>CAZCFC010000196.1:4019-6068 GCA_964497815.1 uncultured Cypionkella sp. | reverse complement strand
GGCCATGTTTGGCATCACCCTGCGCCAGCGGGGCCACGACCACGGCGGCATTGTCGACACCTTCGGTGGAAAAGCTGCGCTGCGCCTCTGCAGCAAGCGTCTCGTCCTCTTCGACAGCAACCACGGCATCCGCCATCCGCGCAATCACGGCGGTTGAATAGCCCAGACCGCAACCCAGATCGAGAACGATATCGGTTGGCAGAATATCCAGCGCATCCAGCAGCTTGGCCAAGGTTCGCGCCTCAAGCATCACACGGCCGGCGCCAATATCGACATTTTCACCAACATAGGCCGCTTCGCGCTTGTCGCGTGGCACGTACACTTCACGCGGAACCGCAAGCATGGCGGCGATGATCGGGAATTTGGTGACATCCGAAGGGCGAACCTGGGTGTCGACCATCATCACGCGGCGGGCAGCGTAGTCGCTCATGTCTGAACTCATCGGTCTAGTTTTTCTCTTTTCAAGTCTTGCCACAAATGCAAGGGCAGAGCAACGGCCCATCGCATTCCACTATAAGAATGTGACTCGGTCTTGAAACGCTGTCACCCCGCAAAATCCGGCCCGCTGGACGCGGGGTGCACCGTTGGAAAACCCCGCAAAAGCTGTCTTCACGCGGCACCCCATGCAGGGCACAGCAAGCCCCGTCGGAATTTGCGGACCTGCCCGGCCAAGCCTGCCTTTTTGCGCGGCTGCCCCAGTTTCAACCCCGGCAGCCCTTGCCATTCCGGCGGCAAAACGCTTCCCTGCGGCACGTCAAAGCCAAAGGAGTGGCCATGAAACTGCTGCGCGTCGGTGAACCCGGTTCTGAAATCCCCGCCATGCTGGACAGCGACGGCCGCATGCGCAGTCTGGCGGGCATTGTCCCCGACATTGCAGGTGACGTGCTGACCCCCGGAGGCCTGCGCCGTCTGGCCGCGTTGGACCCCGAATCCCTGCCGGTCATCGAGGGCGGCCGCATCGGCCCCTGTGTGGGCCATGTTGGCAAATTCATCTGCATCGGCCTGAACTATGCCGACCACGCCGCCGAAAGCAATCTGCCGGTGCCGCCGGAACCGGTGATCTTCATGAAGGCCACCTCGGCCATCATCGGTCCGAATGACGATGTGCTGATCCCGCGCAAATCGGTGAAAACCGACTGGGAGGTCGAACTGGGCGTGATCATCGGCAAGGGCGGCGTCTATATCGACGAGGCGCATGCGTTGGACCATGTCGCGGGCTATTGCGTGATCAATGATGTGTCGGAACGCGAATTCCAGATCGAACGCGCAGGCACCTGGGACAAGGGCAAGGGGTGCGATACCTTCGGCCCCCTCGGCCCGTGGCTGGTGACGGCGGATGAAGTGCCGGACCCGCAAGCGCTGAAAATGTGGCTGAAGGTTGATGACAAGACCTATCAGAACGGCTCGACCGCGACCATGGTTTACGGGGTGCGCACACTGGTGGCCTATGTCAGCCAGTTCATGAGCCTGCAACCCGGCGACGTGATCTCGACCGGCACGCCGCCCGGCGTCGGCATGGGGCAGAAACCGACGCCTGTGTATCTGAAGGGCGGCGAAGTGATGACGCTGGGCATCGAAGGACTGGGGCAGCAGCGCCAGTTGGTCGGGCGGGCGTAATTTTTCTTTGGCGGGCGCAGGTCTGGAAAGCCCGCGTTAACCATTGGGCGGTGATGATCGGCATATCCCAAAGACAGGAGCCACCATGCACCGCCCTTCCCCCGCCGACGAACTGGCTGAAATCCGCAGCGAAATCGCGCGTCTGAAGGTCCGAGAGGCCCATCTGCGCACCGCGTTCCTGAAAGATCCCGATCACGGCGCGGTTGGACGGTGGACCAGGGTTGAGGTGGAATTCTGCCCCCAAACCCGCTTTGACAGCCGCCTTCTGCCCGCACACGTTCTGTCAGACCCGGCCTATCGCCGCGAAACGCTGGTGCAAGTGGTGCGCTGCCTGCCGCTGCAAGCGGCCCCCGCGCCGCGCCCCGGTTGGCCGATCCGCCGCGAGGTGGTGATGCATTAATAGGCCCCGCGCCCCGACGTCACCGCCCCCAG
>CAZCFC010000196.1:0-4009 GCA_964497815.1 uncultured Cypionkella sp. | reverse complement strand
GCAGATCGGTGGCCAGTGTCGCATGGCGCACATACGCCACATCCAGCGCGACCATCTGGTCAAAGCCCAGATCCGCCCGCCCCGCCACCTGCCACGCCCCGGTGATCCCCGGCAAGGCCGCCAGACGCTCATGTGCGTCGGCAGGATAGGCCTTGACCTCTTCGGGCAAAGCGGGGCGTGGGCCGACCAAAGACATATCCCCCTTCAACACATTGATCAGTTGCGGCAATTCATCCAGCGACGTGCGCCGCAACAGCCGTCCGATGCGGGTGATGCGCGGATCATCCTTGGCCTTGAAACACAGCCCCTCCCGGTCACTGCCGGCCAAGACTTGCGACCGCCGCGCCTCTGCATCCAGATACATTGACCGGAACTTGATCATGCCAAAAGGCAGTCCATGCCGCCCGATCCGGGTTTGCACGAAAAATGCGGGGCCCTTGCTGGTCAGCCGCACCAAAGCGGCAGTCAGCGCAAACACCGGCAACAAGGCCGGCACCGCCAACAGGATCAACACCAGATCCAGCAGGCGTTTTGCGGACAATCCCGGAATGCGTGGCAACGGTGCCACACGGTCAAACAAGACACCAAACATCGACATCATCCCCCATCCGGGCAGCCGGACCCGTGACCAACCCGGTCAGCCACACCGCGCGATCTAGGTCAGATTGCGCCAGACTCAAAGGGGAAAGCATCAGCGTGCTTCCCCCTTTGGCGTTCCCAATGGTCAGAATGCTAGGGAGTGGCCGCCTCGCGCAGCCGGAACCGCTGAATTTTTCCGGTTTGCGTCTTGGGCAGGGCCCGCACAAAGATCACCCGACGCGGATACTTGTAGGGCGCGATCACCCGTTTGACGTGATCCTGCAACAGCTTGACCATCAATGCATCGGGTTCGCGCCCCTCGGCCAGAACCACATGCGCCTCGACGATCTGGCCGCGCTCTGCGTCCGCAGCGCCAATCACCGCGCATTCCAGCACGTCCGGGTGCGACAGCAGCGCCGCCTCGACCTCTGGCCCCGCGATGTTGTAGCCCGCCGAAATGATCATGTCGTCCGATCGCGCCGAGAAATGAAAGCGTCCCTCGGCGTCCATCCAGAAACTGTCGCCCGTCAGGTTCCAGCCGTCCTGCACATATTTGCCCTGCCGGTCGTCAGCCAGATAGCGGCAGCCCGTCGGCCCGCGCACCGCCAGACGGCCAACCTCGCCCACCGGCAATTCGGCCATGTCCGGCCCGACAATGCGCGCCTGATAACCCGTCACCGGTCGGCCCGTACAGGCAGGGCGGTGATCGCCAAACCGGTTGGTCAGAAAGATGTGCAACATCTCGGTGGCGCCGATCCCATCCAGCATCGGCTTGCCGGTCTTTGCGATCCATTCTTCATAAACCGGCGCTGGCAAGGTTTCCCCCGCCGACACCGCCGCACGCAACGAAGACAGGTCGGCACCTTCGTCCATCGCCTTCAGCATCACCCGATAAGCCGTTGGCGCGGTGAAACAAACCGTCGCTTTGTGTGTCTGGATCAGTTCGATCATGTTGGTCGGCGTTGCCTGTTCCAGCAGCGCAGCCGCCGCGCCAAAACGCAAGGGAAACACCGCCAACCCGCCCAAGCCAAAGGTAAACGCCAAAGGCGGGCTGCCGACGAACACGTCTTCTGGCACCACCTGCAACACCTCACGCGCATAGCCATCCGCAATGATCAACAGATCACGGTGGAAATGCATCGCGCCCTTCGGCTCGCCGGTGGTGCCACTGGTAAAGCCGATCAGCGCGACATCATCGCGCCCCACCGGCGGCGGCGTAAAGCGCACCGGTTT
Source organism: uncultured Cypionkella sp. (assembly GCA_964497815.1). Lineage (GTDB taxonomy): Bacteria > Pseudomonadota > Alphaproteobacteria > Rhodobacterales > Rhodobacteraceae > Cypionkella. The sequence continues at coordinate 2,197 of CAZCFC010000196.1, read as the reverse complement.
TGACAACGCCACCCGGTCCAGTTCCGCATCATGATTGGCGGTGCCGTCAAAGCCGATCACGGTTTTCAGATGATCCGAATGTTTGGCGCAGGCCACCAATTCTTCCATCAACCGGGTGTCACACAGCGCAAAGCTGATTTCGGCCTTGTCAACGATCTGGCCCAGTTCGCCCGACCGCAGCATCGGCATGGTGTTGACCACCACCGCCCCCGCCTTGGTGGCGGCCAGCCAGCAGGCAACCATCGCCGGATTGTTGGCCGACCGGATCAGCACGCGATTACCGGGCTTTACGCCGTAATTCTCGACCAAGGCATGCGCGATGCGGTTCGACCAGTCGGTCAGTTCCTTGTAGGTGCGCTGGCGTCCGTTGCCAATCAATGCGGTGTGATCGCCAAAGCCGCGGTCCACCATCCGATCGGTCAGTTCCACCGCGGCATTCAGGTATTCCGGGTATTCAAAGCCCTCCAGCAGAAAGACCGGCTGTTGATCGACAGGTGGCAGGCGGTCGCGGGTGAAGGTATCAGTGTGGCCCGAGGGTCCCAACATCACATCACCTCCGGTATGACGGCCGTGGCCTCGATTTCCACTTTCGCGCGATCCTCGACCAAGGCCACCACCTGCACCAGGGCCATGGCCGGATAATGCCGGCCGATGATGTCCTTGTACGCTTGTCCAATCGCTTTCAGGCTGTTCAGATAGTCGGCCTTGTCGGTGACATACCAGGTCAGCCGAACCAGATGCTCGGGGCGCGCGCCGCCACAGGCCAGAACCTCGACAATCGACCGCAACGCCTGCGCCACCTGTTCTGCGAAGTCATCGGTTTCAAAGGCCTGATCGGCATTCCAGCCGATGATGCCGCCGGTAAAGATCATCCGACCGCTGGCCGCCACCCCGTTGGCATAGCCCCGCGCGGCTTTCCAGTTTTTCGGATGCAAGATCTCGTGGCTCATGCTGACGTCTCCCTATACTTCACCAAGGCCGCGCGCATCGCGTCAGGCCAGGGGGCCGCCTTCATCGCATCAATCCAGACCAGCGTCAGATCTGCCCGCATCCGGTCCTGCCCATCGCAAACCCCAGTGATCCGAACCCCCAACGACGTTCGCCCCACCGTCAGAACCTGCAGCGCAAACAACACCTTGTCCCCCAGCCGCGACGGCGCCACAAAGGTCGCCTCTATCGCCACGGTCGGCACCCCGTTCTGCGCCCCACTGTGCATCTGCGCAAAGGACCGCCCCACCACATCGGCAAAGAAATTCTCGACAACCGAGTTGGTCATCTCGAAATACCGGGGATAAAACACGATCCCGGCCGGATCGCAGTGGTTGAACTCGATCTGGATCAGCCTTGTGTACCTCATCCCAGAATGCTCCGCGCTATGACGATCCGCTGGACGTCGGACGCCCCCTCATAAATGCGCAAAGCCCGGATTTCGCGGTACAACGCCTCGACCGCAAAGCCATGCCGCACACCGTCGCCGCCGTGCAGCTGTACCGCCATGTCGATCACCTTCTGCGCGGCTTCGGTGGCGTAAAGCTTGGCCATCGCAGCCTCACGGGAAACCCTGGGCGCGCCCTGATCCTTCACCCAGGCCGCCCGGTAGATCAGCAAGGCCGAGGCATCCACCTGCAGCGCCATATCGGCCAGATGCCCCTGCACCATCTGCAATTCCGACAGGGCCGCCCCCTGAATGCGCCGCGATTGCACCCGCGCCAACGCCTCATCCAAGGCCCGCCGCGCAAATCCCAACGCCGCCGCCCCCACGGTCGAACGGAACACGTCAAGCACCGACATCGCAATCTTGAACCCATCGCCGGCCCGCCCAATCAGCGCGCCCTCGGGCAAAGCCACATCGCGCAGGGCCAGGTGCGCCAAAGGATGCGGCGCGATCACCTCGATCCGCTCTACCACAGACAGACCCGCCACATCGGCAGGCATCAGAAAGGCCGACAAACCACGCGCACCCGGGGCCTCACCCGTCCGCGCGATGATCACGTAGACATCGGCAATGCCGCCATTCGAGATATAGGTCTTCTCGCCGTTCAGAACCCAGCCCCCCGGCCCGCGCACCGCCGTCGTGGCCGTCGCCGCCACATCAGACCCGGACCCCGGTTCAGTCAGTGCAAAGCCTGCAACCGCCGCCCCCGCCCGCGTTTGTGCCAGCCAGGGCCGGTGCGCGCCCCAGTCAAACAACGGCTCT
>CAZCFC010000195.1:0-6097 GCA_964497815.1 uncultured Cypionkella sp. | reverse complement strand
CTGGCGGTACAAAACAAACAACCGGCGTTCAACTATGACTACCCGCCGGCCATGGGCGGGGTGGCGCTGACGGTGGGCCTCGACATCCTGCACGGCAAGCCGGTGCCTCACCAGTACGAAATGAGCGTCGATGTCGCCATCACTAAGGGCGACGAGACCACTTCCGTCAAAGCCGACAAGTGGATCGAAGACTATGCGCGTCTGGACAAGCCGAACGACCTGATCCTTTCGACCGGCATCCTGGATTACGACCCCACCACCTTCTCGGTCGAATACCCGCAGTAAGCCTCTCGTGCTGCGACTCATCGGGGTCGCAGCACACACTATTGGAAGGAATGACATGCCCGTCCTGCATTGGTCCCCCCGCTCGCCCTATGTCCGTAAGGTCATGGTGGCCTTGCATGAAAAAGGGATGGCCGATCAGGTCACCACGGTCCGAACCCCTGTCGACCCCATGGTGCCGCTGATGGGTTTCCTCAGAACCAACCCCCTGTCGAAGATTCCGACGCTGGAGACAGACAATGGCGAGTTTCTGTTCGACAGCCATGTCATCTGCCGCTGGGTGGATCGCAACGGGCGGGGCGGGCCGGTTCTGTTCCCCGGCGACCTGATCGACGAGCGCAATGAGGCGCTTGGCACCGGCCTGATCGATGTGGCCTTGCCTTGGCTGGTCGAGACGCGCCTCCGCCCCGAGGCCCTGCGGTCGCAGGCCTTGGTCGAGGGCTGGCGTATCAAGATGAACGCGGTGCTGGACTGGCTGGAGGCCCGGATGCCCGACCTTGAGGCCCGGTCCTTCGACATCGGCCATCTCAGCATCGGGGTGGCGCTGTGTTACCTCGACTTCCGGTTCGGGGCCGAGGACTGGCGCAAGGGACGGCCGCAGACGGCCGCCTGGCATGCCGAGTTCAGCGAAAGGCCTTCGGTCCTGGCGACGGCATTCCAAGACGAGCCGAAGGCCTAACCAACCGTCACCCCACCGCAGACAAAGAGCGTTTGGCCGGTGACGAAGGCCGAGCGCTCATCGCAAAAGAAGCTGACGGCGTTGGCGACATCCTCGGGCGTGCCCATGCGGCCGACGGGGATGCTTGCCATCAGATTGCGGGTGTATTCGGCTTGCGGCAGATTGTTGGCCCAGAAGACACTCGTGGCGATCGGTCCCGGCGCCACGCAATTGACCGTGATCCCATCGGCGGCCAACTCCAGCGCCCAAGTCCGCGCCATCGCCTGCAAGGCGCCTTTCGAGGCGCTGTAAAGGCTTCGCGCCTCTTTGCCCAAAGTGACCCGGCTGGTGTTCATCACAATCCGCCCCCCGCCTAGCTTGCGCATTTCCGGCACCAAAGCCTTGGCCGCTATCAGCGCAGTGCGCGTGTTCAGGTGCAACACCGTGTCGAAATCATCCAAGTTGACCGCATCGAAGAGCGCCGGCCGTACGACGCCCACGTTGTTCACCAGCACTGAGACCGGGAAGGTCGCCAGTTCTGCAAAGGCGGCTTCGGCGGCCTTACGGTCAGTCAGATCCACTAGGCAGGCATCGGCCTGTAATGCGGGCTCTTCGGGCGCAACGATGTCTATGGCGATGACCCGGAATCCATCGGCAAGCAGCCTTCTTCCGATGGCTTGCCCGATGTTGCGTGCCCCGCCTGTCACCACGGCCCATTTATCTGCCATCATTGTCCCTCCTAGCGTGGCGGAAAACAAAGGCGCCAAGGCGTTGGCCGATCAAGTGTCTCTTCTGCGACAGGGGCGGCCCGCCCCGCTTTGGAAAGGGCCGATTGCCTGTATTGCAATGCGTTTTTTTCCGGCTGTCGCAACTGTCACTTCTGAGACAAGTCCCCGGACACCCCTGATGCATCTGGGCCAGTTTCCATGGCCCCAAGTTGTTGAGAATGCTGGTCCAAAGCGGGGACAAACAGCCCGCGCAAGATCGGCACTGGGGAGGGCCGTCGGGATGTCGGCACAAGAAATCGTCAAAAGTCCAATCGCACAAGCCTTCCGCGCTAGCCTGCGGCTCGTGGCCTCGTCGGTTTCTCTGGTCACGGCACGCGATCTTTCCGGTGCCTGGCACGGCATGGCGGTCACTTCGGCGGGATCGCTGACGATGGAGCCGCCTTCGATGATGGTTGCCGTAAACCATACTGCCTCGATCCACCCGGTCATCAAAGCCTCGAGCACCTTCACCTTGAACTTGATGGACGAGACACATGCCGATCTTCTGGAGCGGTTCTCGCGCAGCGACCTGCGTGACCAGCGATTTACGCCCGAGGATTGGACTGATGCCTCAGGTCCAATCCTGAAGAGCGCGCTCTGTGCACATGTCTGCACCGTGGCTGAGGCCCATGACCTCGGCACCCATACCGTCTTCTTCGGTAAGGTCACCCAAGTGATCCTGCCCGACCCTACCGCCCAAACCGCCGCGCCCGTCTTGTGGCTCAACGGCAAACGGGCCTCCGTCACCAAGCATTCGAACCCCTGACGCGACCTGCGTCAGGCCTATCACCCGCAAGGGAAACCACTTCTGGGAGGAAAACTATGGAAATCGGACTCTTTCACATGCCGCTGCACCCCACCGACAGGCCGCTGTTGGATGTTATGGCAGAAAACACCGAAAAGATCATCTATGCCGATCAGCTGGGGTTCTCGGAAACCTGGATCGGCGAGCATTATTCGGCAACGACCGAGCCGATCACCGCGCCGATGATGTTCATGGCCTCCTTGATCAACCAGACCAAGAACATCCGCTTTGGCACCGGCGTCATCGCCTTGCCGAATCACCATCCGGCACAAGTGGCAGGTCAGGTCGCGCAGTTCGACCACATGTCCAAGGGCCGCTTCAACATGGGGATCGGGCCGGGCGGCCTTGCATCGGACATGGAGCTGTTTGGCGTGCTGGACGGGTCGGTTCGCGCAGAAAAGTTCGCGGAATCGATCAGCATGATCAAGCAAATCTGGTCGCAGGACCCGCCCTATGACATCAAGGGCAAGCACTGGCATATCAAGCTGACCGACAACATCATCCCGAAGCTGGGCGTTGGCTATATGCAAAAGCCCTATACCAAGCCGCATCCCCCGATCTCGCTGTCGTCGATGTCGCCGGATGGCAATTCGGTCGCTCATGCGATCAAGATGGGCTGGAAGCCGATCACCGCGAACTTTGCCCCCGAAAGCACCGTGATCAACCACTGGGGCAAGTATCTTGAAGGCTGTGACGCCGCTGGCGTGAAGCCGACCGGCAAGGAATGGTCGGTCGCCCGCAACATCCTGATCGCAGACAGCGACGCGCAGGCTGAAGACTGGCTGCTGGACCCGGCGGGTTCGGACTTCTACTACTTCGACTACCTGTGGGAAGTGCTGAAGGTCGCCAACTATACTGCGGTGATCAAGCCCGAAATCACGATGGACGACAAGGACGTGACGGTGGAATCCATCGTCAAGGCCTCGGTCATCTATGGCTCGCGCAAGACCGTCATCGACAAGATCATGTCCTTGCGTGAACGGTCGGGCCCGTGGAACGTGCTGTTGAAAGCCGCGATGGACGGGTCTGGCAAGAACCGTGAACGCGAGCGTCTGACCATGCGCCGTCTGGCCGAAGACGTGCTGCCGGTCATCAACGCCGGCTGATGCGACCCTGGGCGCGGGGACGCTCCCCCCTGCGCCTTTTTTCAAGGACCGAACCCATGACCCAATTCCCCTCTGGCTGCCTTTCGGGCACCGTCGTTTTGGATGCCTCCCGCGTTTTGGCAGGGCCCTTCGCGGGCCAGCTTCTGGGCGATCATGGGGCCGAGGTCATCAAGGTCGAAAGCTTCGGCGGCGACGATACGCGGGGTTATGGGCCCCCCTTCGTCAACGGCACGGCGCCCTATTTCCTGGGCCTGAACCGCAACAAGCAGGACCTCGGTCTTGACCTTTCGGGCCCCGAGGGCATCGCGCTGTTGTTCGAGCTTCTGGGCCAGGTCGATGTCTTCATAGAAAACTTCAAACTCAGCACCTGGAAGAAATGGGGGGTCGATGATCTGTCCGACTTGACCCGCCGCTTTCCGCGCCTGGTGCATTGCAGGGTGTCAGGCTTTGGCGAGACGGGCGAGTTCGGCGGCCTGCCGGGCTATGACGCGGCGCTTCAGGCCATGTCGGGGCTGATGGCGGTCAATGGCCCGCCCGATATCGACGCCTGCCGAATCGGCATCCCGATCGTGGACACCTGCACCGGCATGTATGGCGCCATGGGCATCCTTCTGGCGCTGTTGGAGCGCAACCGGTCCGGGCGCGGCCAGCAGGTCGAGGTGACGCTCTATGACACCGCCATCGCCATGCTCCACCCCCATGCGTCCAATGTGCTGAACGGCGGCCGTGCCTCGCGCACGGGTAATGGCCATCCGAATATCGTGCCCTATGACCTCTTTCCGACCGCCACGGTGCCCCTGTTCCTGGCCGTTGGCAACGACCGCCAGTTCCGTACGCTCTGCACCGAACTGGGGCATGAGGCGCTTGGCACCGATCCGCTTTACCGCACCAACCGCGACCGGGTGGTGAACCGCGAGACCCTGCGGGCCGCGCTCTTGCCGCCCCTGTCGCGGCTGGACGGAATGACCCTGTTCCAAAGGCTTATGGCACTGGGCGTCCCCTGCGCACCCGTCCTGAGGGTGGAAGAGGCCCTCGCCCTGGATCACACCGCGACCCGCGAGATGGTCGTCGAGCTTGAGGGCTACAAGGGCCCCGGCATCGCGGTGAAGCTGGATCGCACCCCGGGTTCAGTGCGCCGCCCGCCGCCCGTCATCGGTGCCCATAGCCGTGAGGTTCTGGCGCGGTTTGGCGTCGATCCCGACCGGGTCGCGGCCCTGACCGAGACGCGGGTGGTGAAATGACTGTCTCATTTGAGACTCGCTGAGACACTTACCATTCTCAGGATTATGATGGCCGCAGCGCACAAACGCGCTTATTCGTGGCGTTGGTCCTGCTCGTCACATTTCTTTCGGACCTGGAGGATGATCATGCCCGCTGAAGCGTTGCCATGCAAAGATGTTGATCCAGATTTTTTGGACAGCATTAGGCAGGCGTTGCGGGCAACGCCGGTCAACGTCTCAATTCTGACGACGAAGGATCGGGCGGGTGTCAACCACGGGCTTGCCGTGACGACCGCAGTTCCTTTCTCAAGCCACCGCCCCGCCATGATCGTGGCCGTCAAACACTCGGCCTCCGCCTATCCGGCAATCCGTGACAGCAGCTATTTTTGCCTAAACCAAATAGCTGCGGACGAAATCGAACTTCTGGACCGCTTCAGCCGTAGCGACCTTCGCGCGCAGCGTTTTTCAAACGGCCGTTGGTCGGCCGGTCCCCATGGTTTACCATATTTGGACAGCGCCATCGCCTGTTTCTTCTGTGACGTGCAAGGCGCCCATGCGCATGAAGATCAAACGGTCTTTATCGGGCGCATCGTAGGTGTCAAACTTGGCAGCGATTGGCCTGAGGCGCGGGAACCATTGATCTGGATAAACGGACGGGCCGCAAGGCTCGCAGGAAGAGAATATGCGTAGTCCCTGCTACATGTAGGGTCTACACATCATTTGTCTTGGGAGGGGCAAGATGTGGGAGACGGAAGCACTTGAGGCCAAGGGGTTCAACGATCCCTTGTCCAGCGAAATCGAAAGCATCCTGCGGGCGCGGGGCGTTTCCGAGGCACGGCTGCCGGATCTGGTCGAACAGTCGTGGAAGCGTTGCCTGACCGACTACAACCTGCTTCCAGATGCGGTTCCGCGCGCTGCGGTACTTAGCCATTCCGAGATCCAAGCCCTGATGCAGGAACGCGAAGAGTTCCTGCGCATCGCCGAACCCGAAGTGGAACGTCTGTTCCGCCAGCTCGTCGACAGCGAATACCTGGTTTCCCTAGCCTCGTCGCAGGGGGCCATGATGCTTTTCCGCTGCGATTACCAGTATCTGGGTGACCTTGCCGGATCGGGCGTCATCCCCGGATCAGTCTGGACGGAAGATGCACAGGGTACTAATGGCGTGGGCACCTGCCTGCGCGTGGGCAAGCCCGTCATCATCGCAGGGGCGGAACATTACGGGGCTGCGACGCAGCGGTTGACCTGTCTGACTGCTCCCG
>CAZCFC010000194.1:0-6110 GCA_964497815.1 uncultured Cypionkella sp. | reverse complement strand
GATCGGCTTGGGTGGCGGCGGCATGTTTTCGCCGTCAAAAAGGGCAGGGTCCAGAAACCGCGACAGCAGGGCTTCGTCCTCGGCCGTCACGTTGCCCAAGGCCATCGAGGTGCGCAACGTCAGCGCCGCCGTGTTCCAGTCACCCGCCCGCGCCAGACAAAACACCCGCGCGGTCAGGGTCGGTGCCAGTTCCGGCGCCGATTGCATGGTGATACAGGCGCGGTCCTCATCCCCGGTCAGCAGTGCCACGTCAAAGCTGCGCCGGAACAGGTCTGCCGAAGCCGTCGGCCCCGCTGCCTGCAACAAGGCATGGGCCTGATCCAGCGCGCCGATCTCCAGCAGCTTGTCGATCCGCGCCACCAGCAGCGCCCCCGAACCGGCCGAATCCGCCGGGGCCTCGGCCTCGGCCAGCAGCAGCGTCAGCAGCAGCGCCTGCAACGACGGCAGGCCGTCCAGCTGTACCTGCGCAATCGCAGCCCCGATGTCGGCGCTGCGCCCCATGCCCCAAAGTGCGCGCGGAAATCCGGTGACATCAGGCGGCAACAACCCCACCGCATCGGGCGATGGCCCGCCCAGCACCGAAACCGCCACATCGGCGGGCAAAGCGCCAGTCTTGGTAACCGCCGCCTCTCCGGGCGTGGCGGGCAGGGTTGCGGATGTGCCATTCGGGGGGGCGGGTCTGGATGCGGGTGCGGATTGGGTGGGCGCAGGCGAATGCGCCGGTTGCCCCCCCTTGGCAGGCGGCACCGCCACCGATTGCGACAACCAGTCAATTGCCGAAAGCGGCTTCTTTTCGGCCCAAACCGGGTCTGCCGCCGCCGTCGCCAGCAGCGCCAGCACCATCAGGCGCTGCCCGGCCTTATTCGGCATGCAGCACCACCGGCTGTTTGACCTCTTGGGCGGGCGGTGTCAGGTCTGCCAAATAGGCATAGCCCGTCAACCCGGCAAACCCCAGCACCGCCAATACCACCACCAGTTTGATCAGACGCCCCATGCCCTTATGCCTTTTCCACGGCCTCTGGTTTTTCCAGCGGCGATTATTCTGCTTTGCCCACATCCCGGCCTTACCCGACGTTGCTATCACGCCTGACCTGACCTGAATGCGAATATATATGGCATTCGCGGCAAGTTCACGCCATTCAAGGAAGAAAGATGTGGCTTGGGCGGCGGACCGCCTTTGCGCGTCACTATACCAAGGCTGACAAGGATAAACATGGTGCGGCTGAAAAAGACCGTTGCGATGATCGGGATGATGGGCGCGGGAAAAACTGCCGTGGGTCAGGCAGTTGCGCGGCTTTTGGCTGTGCCCTTCGTTGATTCGGACGAAGAGATCGTAAAGGCGGCCGACCGCTCGATCGCTGAAATCTTCGAACGCGACGGCGAGGCGTTTTTCCGCGCCCGCGAGACAGAGGTGTTGGCCCGGCTTTTGCGCGGCGCTCCGTGCATCCTGTCCACCGGGGGCGGGGCGTTCCTGTCAGACACCAACCGGGCGCTGATCAACGACCAGGGGGTGTCGGTCTGGCTTCGCGTGGACATTGATCTGTTATGGCAACGCGTGCGCCACAAGGCCACGCGCCCGCTGTTGCGCACGCCAAATCCGCGCGAAACCCTGCGCACGCTTTACGAGGCGCGCTTACCCTTCTACCAGATGGCCGATCTGACGGTGGAATCGGCCCCCGATCTGTCGGTGGAAGACATGGCGCAGCGGGTGGTGGAAACCCTTGCGCGCCGTGCGGATGTCTTGGAAAGGAACTAGCATGGCGCTCGATGTGGTAAAAGTCGCGCTTGGATCGCGCAGCTACGAGGTCCGGATTGCCCCCGGCCTGATCGGTCAGGCGGGCGCGCAGATCGCCCCTTTGCTGCGCCGCAAGAAAGTCGCCGTGATCACCGATGAAACTGTGGCCGCAACCCATCTGATGGCGCTGGCCGCATCACTCGAATCGCAAGGCATTGCCATGACCGCGCTGGCCATCCCCCCGGGGGAGGGCAGCAAGGGCTGGCTGCAGTTCGAACGCTGTGGCGAATGGCTGCTGGATCAGAAGGTCGAACGCCGCGACGTGGTGATTGCCTTTGGCGGCGGTGTGGTGGGCGATCTGGTGGGGTTTGCATCGGCTGTGCTGCGGCGGGGGGTGCGCTTTGTGCAACTGCCGACGACGTTGCTGTCGCAGGTGGACAGTTCCGTGGGCGGCAAGACCGGGATCAACACGGCACAGGGCAAGAACCTGGTGGGCGCGTTTCACCAGCCCAGCCTTGTGCTGGCCGATATTGATGCGCTGGCCACCTTGCCCGCTCGTGATTTTCTGGCCGGTTATGGCGAGGTGGTGAAATATGGCCTTCTGGGTGATGCCGATTTCTTCGACTGGCTAGAGGTGAACGCCCCCGCCATGGCCAAGGGCGACAGCGCCTTGCGCCAATATGCGGTGCGGCGGTCGGTTGAAATGAAGGCGGGCATTGTCAGCCGCGATGAAACCGAAGAAGGCGAGCGCGCGCTGTTGAACCTTGGCCACACCTTCTGTCACGCCCTGGAAAAAGCCACCGGCTATGGCGACCGCCTGCTGCATGGTGAAGGCGTCGCCATCGGCTGCGCTTTGGCGTTCGAGCTGTCACAACGGCTGGGCCTGTGTTCGCAAGAGGCCCCCAGCCGCGTGCGGGCCCATTTGCGGGGCATGGGCATGAAGGTGGATCTGGCCGATATCGCAGGTGATCTGCCCGGGGCCGAAGCGCTGCTTTCGCTGATGGGTCAGGACAAGAAAGTCGTCGATGGCAAGCTGCGCTTCATCCTTGCGCGCGGCATTGGGCAGGCGTTCGTGGCCGATGACGTGCCGCCCGATCTGGTGCTGACCCTGCTGCAAGACGCCCGGGCGCAGCGGCACTGACCCCGGCCCTGTGTCGGTCGCGGCCTGCCGCGCTATGCGCCACCCAGACGGAACCGCGCGAACAGCACCACCGCGTCCAGCCCGTTCTTGATCGCCTGTTCATCGCCCCGCCGCAGCCAATCCAGCCAAAGCCCGTCCAGCGTCGCCATGATCAGGTCGCTGACCATCGGGATGCGGTCCATTTTCCACGGATCGCTGACCTGCCCCAGCAAAACCTCAAGCTGTTTGCGATAGGCCTGATACAGCTCCATCTCGGTCGCGGCGATGGCGGGGTGGGTCAAGGCCGCCGACCACAGATCAATCCGCATCCGCAACTGCGCGGGATGCAGGAACTCGGGCGTGAAACCGGCGCGCAGGAACGCGTCCAGCCGTTCTGCGGGCGTCAGGCCCTGCCGCGTGGCCAAGGCGCGCCCGGCCTCTTGCAGCCGTAAGGCGCCCAGACGGCACGCCTCGGCCAGAACCTCGTCCATGTCCTTGAAATGATAGGTGATGTGGCCCAACGACATCTGCGCCTCGGCCGCCACCTTGCGCGCGGTCAGTCCGGCATGGCCCACCTGCTGCAAACACCGCAGCGCCGCCGCCGCGATCTGCGCCCGCCGATCCACTGCTTTGGGTTTGTCCGTCATGTCCATTGCACCATCCCGCCGGGGCCATCCCCCTTGGCTTTTTGCGCCCATTCGACCAGAAGGGCAACGTCAAGCAGGAGAATACCATGACAAAGGCCTTCGGCTTTGCGCTGCACGCCACAGATGGCGCCGCACGCACGGGCGTGATCAGCACCCCGCGCGGCGAGATTCGCACCCCCGCCTTCATGCCGGTGGGCACCGCCGCCACGGTCAAGGCGATGATGCCCGAAAGTGTGCGCGCGACCGGCGCCGATATTCTGCTGGGCAATACCTATCATCTGATGCTGCGCCCCACAGCCGAACGCATTGCCCATCTGGGCGGCTTGCACAAATTCATGAACTGGGACCGCCCGATCCTGACTGATTCCGGCGGTTTTCAGGTGATGTCACTGGCCAGTCTGCGCAAGCTGACCGAAGAAGGCGTGCGGTTTTCGTCGCATATCGACGGCTCCAAACATATGCTGACCCCGGAACGCAGCATGGAAATCCAGCGCCTGCTGGGGTCTGACATCGTGATGTGCTTTGACGAATGCCCGGCGCTGCCGGCCACCGATGCCGAGGTTGCCAAGTCGATGGCGCTGTCGATGCGGTGGGCGCAACGGTCGCGGGACGCCTTCGGGGACCGCCCCGGCCACGCGCTGTTTGGCATCATGCAAGGCGGTGTGACCCGCGATCTGCGCGAAGAATCGGCGCAGGCGCTGACGGCCATCGGCTTTGACGGCTATGCCGTGGGCGGTCTGGCGGTGGGCGAGGGGCAAGAGGCGATGTTCGGCGTGCTGGACTATGCGCCCGGCTTTCTGCCCGCCGACAAGCCGCGCTATCTGATGGGCGTGGGCAAACCCGATGACATCGTCGGCGCGGTGGAACGCGGCATTGATATGATGGACTGCGTGCTGCCGTCGCGCTCTGGCCGTACCGGGCAGGCGTGGACGCCCCGCGGACAGGTCAATATCAAGAACGCCCGCCACATGGACGATCCGCGCCCGCTGGACGAAAATTGCACGTGTCCCGCTTGCCGGAACTATTCGCGCGCCTATCTTCATCATGTGATGCGGTCACAGGAAATCATCTGCTCGATGTTGATGACATGGCACAATCTGCACTACTACCAACACCTGATGCAGGGCCTGCGCGATGCCATCGCAGCGCGGCGGCTGGCGGATTTTGTGGCGGATTTCCATGCAATGCGGGCGCAGGGTGACATCGAACCCCTGTGAAATCGTGAACATGCCCACAACAACCGGACCTGCTTTCTAACGATTTCTGCCCTTGTCCCGCCCACATCACAGGCGCATGATTGTGACAATTGCAGAGGTTGACACACCCCTGCCGCGACCCCAGATACCTAATCCGAATGTGGGGAAGACCAACCGCTGCCGATGACCGGGGCAAGGGTCTTCCTGCCTGCTAAAGGAAACGCAAATGACTGATACCCTTTCCACAAGTTACCCGGTTCTGCCGCTGCGTGACATCGTGGTGTTCCCGCACATGATCGTGCCGCTGTTCGTTGGCCGCGAAAAATCCGTGCGGGCGCTGGAAGAGGTTATGGCTGATGACAAGCAGATCCTGCTGTCTTCCCAGATTGACCCTTCTGTTGATGATCCTGCCACCGATGGCATCTACACGGTTGGCGTGCTGGCCAATGTGCTGCAATTGCTGAAATTGCCCGATGGCACCGTCAAGGTGCTGGTTGAGGGTAAGGCCCGCGTGAAAATCACCGAATTCCTTGAAAATCCGGTGTATTTTGAGGCGCGCGCAGAACGCTTGTCCGAAACCCCCGGCGACAAGCCTTCGGTTGACGCGCTGGTGCGCGCCGTGGCCGAAGAGTTTGAGCGTTACGCGAAGGTCAAGAAGAACATCCCCGAAGAGGCGCTTTCCGCCGTTTCGGAAACCCGCGAACCCGCACGTCTGGCCGATCTTGTCGCAGGCCATCTGGGCATCGACGTCGCCCTGAAGCAGGATCTGCTGGAAACGCTGGACGTGGCCGAGCGGCTTGAAAAAGTCTACGGTCAGATGCAGGGCGAAATGTCGGTCCTGCAGGTCGAGAAAAAGATCAAGACCCGCGTCAAATCGCAGATGGAACGGACCCAACGCGAATATTACCTGAATGAGCAGATGAAGGCCATTCAGAAGGAATTGGGTGACGGTGAAGAAGGCCAGAACGAACTGGCCGAACTTGAGGCCCGCATCAAGGCCACCAAGTTCTCGAAAGAGGCGCGCGACAAGGCGGAGGGAGAGCTGAAAAAGCTTAAATCCATGTCCCCGATGAGCGCGGAAGCGACTGTTGTGCGCAATTACCTCGATTGGCTGCTGGCGGTGCCGTGGGGCGTGTCTTCGCGTGTCAAAAAGGATCTGGCCGCCGCGCAAAAGGTGTTGGATGCCGATCACTATGGCCTTGAAAAGGTGAAGGAACGCATCGTCGAATATCTGGCGGTGCAGGCGCGTTCGTCCAAGCTGAAGGGCCCGATCCTGTGCCTTGTCGGCCCTCCGGGCGTGGGCAAAACCTCGCTGGGTCGGTCGGTTGCCAAGGCCACCGGGCGCGAATTCATCCGCATCTCGTTGGGTGGCGTGCGTGACGAAGCCGAAATCCGCGGCCACCGCCGCACCT
>CAZCFC010000193.1:0-6125 GCA_964497815.1 uncultured Cypionkella sp. | reverse complement strand
GTCAACACCTACGACGATGGCTCGCAAGACGCCCAGACCGGCGAGCAGCGCATCCGCAATTTCAACATCAACTTCGGTCCGCAACACCCGGCGGCACACGGCGTTCTGCGTCTGGTGCTGGAGCTTGACGGCGAGATCGTTGAACGCTGCGACCCGCATATCGGGCTGTTGCACCGCGGCACCGAAAAGCTGATGGAAAGCCGCACGTACCTGCAGAATCTGCCGTACTTTGACCGGCTGGATTATGTGGCGCCGATGAATCAGGAACATGCCTGGTGCTTGGCCATCGAACGGTTGACGGGTACGGTGGTGCCGCGCCGTGCCAGCCTGATCCGGGTGCTTTTCTCGGAAATCGGCCGCATTCTGAACCATCTTCTGAACACCACCACGCAGGCCATGGACGTGGGCGCGCTGACGCCGCCGCTTTGGGGCTTTGAAGAGCGTGAAAAGCTGATGGTGTTCTATGAACGCGCATCAGGCGCGCGTCTGCACGCCGCCTATTTCCGCCCCGGTGGTGTGCATCAGGACCTGACCCCGGATCTGATCAACGACATCGAGGCCTGGACCCACACCTTCCCCAAGGTTCTGGACGATCTGCACGGGCTGTTGACGGAAAACCGCATCTTCAAACAGCGCAACGCCGATATCGGCGTGGTGACGGAAGATGACATCCAGAAATACGGTTTCTCGGGTGTGATGGTGCGCGGGTCGGGTCTGGCATGGGACCTGCGCCGCAGCCAGCCCTATGAATGCTATGACGAATTCGACTTCAAGGTGCCGGTGGGCAAGAATGGCGATTGCTATGATCGCTATCTGTGCCGCATGGAAGAGATGACGCAGTCGATCCACATCATCCGTCAGTGCATCACCAAACTGCGCGCGGAACCCGGTGAAGTCTTGGCCCGTGGCAAGATCACGCCGCCGAAACGCGGCGACATGAAAACCTCGATGGAGGCGTTGATCCACCACTTCAAACTGTACACCGAGGGCTTCCACGCCCCCGCCGGTGAGGTTTACGCGGCGGTCGAGGCACCCAAGGGCGAATTCGGCGTCTATCTGGTGGCCGACGGGTCGAACAAACCCTACCGCGCCAAGATCCGCGCGCCGGGTTTCCTGCATCTGCAGGCCATGGACTATATCTGCAAAGGCCACCAGCTGGCCGACGTATCCGCAATCATCGGCACGATGGATATCGTGTTCGGGGAGGTCGACCGCTAATGCTTCGCCGTCTGCACAAAGACCAGCCCGCCTCGTTTGCCTTCACTCCGGCGAATTACCTGTGGGCGCAGGGTCAGATTTCGAAATACCCGGCGGGGCGTCAGGCCTCGGCTGTGATCCCGCTGTTGTGGCGTGCGCAGGAACAAGAGGGTTGGCTGACCCGTCCGGCGATCGAGCATGTCGCGAACATGCTGGGCATGGCGTATATCCGCGTGCTGGAAGTGGCGACGTTCTACTTCATGTTCCAACTGCAACCCGTTGGTTCCATTGCCCATGTGCAGATTTGCGGCACCACAAGCTGCATGATCTGCGGCGCCGAAGAGTTGATTGCGGTGTGCCGCGAACTGATCGCGGACAAGGCGCATCAGGTGTCGGCCGATGGCAAATTCAGCTGGGAAGAGGTGGAATGCATGGGCGCTTGCGCCAATGCGCCGATGGCCCAGATCGGCAAGGATTACTACGAAGACCTGACGCCTGCCAAACTGCGCGCGTTGATCGGACGGTTTTCGAACTGCGAAGTCCCGGTTCCGGGGCCGCAGAATGGCCGCTATGCCGCCGAACCTTTGTCGGGCCTGACCTCGCTGAAGGAATATGAGGCAGGGCGCAAACCCTACAATGCGTCGGCCCAGAACGCAGTGGATATCGGTGATACGGTCAAGCGCATCGACGGCACCGAAGTGCCGCTGTCCACGCCCTGGATTGCCAAGGCGGGCAAATCCGCCCCAGCATTCGTACCGGCATCCGATCCGAAAACAGCCGCGATGCCTGCCGCCACTTTGGTGGCCGAGGCCCCCGCGAAACCCGCAAACGCCGCAGCGGTGGCGGTGGACAGTTTGACCGGGGTTGGAACGCAGCCCAAGGCCCTGACGGCCGCGCGCGACGGCGTCGCCGATGATCTGAAAAAGATCGAAGGCATCGGCCCGGCCCTGGAAAAGCTGTGCCATGGTCTGGGGATCTTCCACTTTGACCAGATTGCCGGGTGGGGCGAGGCCGAAATCGCCTGGATGGACACCAACCTGAAGGGCTTCAAGGGCCGGGTCAGCCGTGACAAATGGGTGGCACAGGCCAAGTTGATCGGTGACATCGGTCTGGAAGCTTTTGCGATCCGCGCCAAGACAAATGATTATTGAGGGTTAAGATGGACCATTCGCACGATCATGCCCCGGTAGACGGCCCTTGGGCGGGCGGCTGGATGGTTGCGGCTGTGGCTGGCCTGATCGCGGCCACTCTGGCGCGTGTTCTGGGCGAAGTCGGGATGTCTCCGGCTGTGCTTGTCGGGGCTGTGGTGTTCGGGGTGTTTGGCGTGCTGTTGGGCAGCGGCGGTGTGGAACGGGGGGCTGTGGGTGATCATGGTCATGACCACGGCGACGGCCACAACCAAGGCGACGGGCACAACCAAGGCGACGGGCACGGTGGCGGGCACGGCGATGGACATGGGCATCATTGAGGCCAGACGATGAAGAACCCCAACCCGCACAAGGATCAGACCCGCGATATACGGCTGGTGGCCGTGGTGATCGCCGTGACGATGTTGTTGTGGATGGGGGCACAGGTTGTTGGCGCGGATATGGGCTGGCCGCTCAGATACACGCTGCTGATTGATCTGGCTGCACTGGCGGGGTTCATCTGGGCCTTGTTCGTGACATATCAAATTTGGCGCAAGCGCCGCACGTAGGAAGGGGCAAACATGCTCAAGGATCAGGACCGCATCTTCACCAACCTTTATGGGATGCACGACCGTTCGTTGGCTGGTGCCAAAAAGCGCGGCCATTGGAATGGGACGGCGGAAATCATCAGCCGGGGGCGCGATACCATTGTCGATCAGATGAAGGCATCTGGTCTGCGCGGGCGCGGGGGGGCAGGGTTCCCGACCGGGTTGAAGTGGTCGTTCATGCCCAAACAGTCGGATGGTCGCCCCAGCTATCTGGTGGTGAACGCCGATGAATCCGAGCCCGGCACCTGCAAAGACCGCGAAATCATGCGCCATGATCCCCACACCTTGATCGAGGGCTGCCTGATTGCCTCGTTCGCGATGGGGGCGAACGCCTGCTACATCTACATCCGTGGTGAATATATCCGTGAGCGTGAGGCGCTGCAGGCTGCGATTGACGAATGCTATGACGCGGGCCTGTTGGGCAAGAACGCTGCGAAATCGGGTTGGGATTTTGATCTGTATCTGCATCACGGTGCCGGTGCCTATATCTGTGGCGAAGAAACCGCACTGCTTGAATCGCTGGAAGGCAAGAAGGGCATGCCGCGGATGAAGCCGCCGTTCCCGGCAGGGTCGGGCCTTTATGGCTGCCCGACCACGGTGAACAACGTTGAATCCATTGCCGTTGTGCCAACCATCCTGCGCCGTGGGCCCGAGTGGTTTGCGTCCTTCGGCCGTCCGAACAACGCGGGCACCAAGCTGTTCGGCATCTCGGGCCATGTCAACAACCCTTGCGTGGTCGAAGAGGCGATGTCGATCCCTTTGCGTCAGTTGCTTGAGGAACATTGCGGCGGTGTGCGCGGTGGTTGGAAGAACATCAAGGCGGTGATCCCGGGCGGATCGTCGGTGCCGATGCTGAACGCCGCGCAGTGCGACGATGCCATCATGGATTTTGACTGGCTGCGTGAGCAACGCTCGGGTCTTGGCACGGCTGCGGTGATCGTGATGGATCAATCGACCGATATCATCAAGGCGATCTGGCGGTTGTCGAAATTCTACAAGCATGAATCCTGCGGCCAATGCACGCCTTGCCGCGAAGGCACCGGCTGGATGATGCGGGTGATGCAACGTCTGGTCACGGGCGAGGCGGAAATCGAAGAAATCGACATGCTGATTTCGGTGACCAAGCAGGTGGAAGGCCATACGATCTGCGCGCTGGGGGATGCGGCTGCATGGCCCATTCAGGGTTTGGTGCGCCAGTTCCGTGAGGAAATCGAAGACCGCATCAAGGCCAGGAAAACTGGCCGCATGGGCGCGATGGCGGCGGAATAAGTGAAGGCGGCGGCGATCATATCCATGGCCTTGCTGGGCGGTTGCGTCGGTGCGGGAACGCAACCGATGTCGCTTGCCGAAAGTGGGCCGGTGGCGTTTGACATCGCCGGGCAATCCTATCTGGCCGATCTGCAACCTGGCGATGGTGGCGCAACTTTGACCGTCACGCGCGATGCCAAGCCTTTTGGCAACGATGAAGGTGCCGAGGCCAAGCGCGCCGCGATGCAGTTTTGCGCCACCCGAAACGCGCGGGTCAGTGCCGCCGCCTATGGCCACTATGTGGGCGGTGCTTGGGTGTTCAAGGGGGGCTGCGCATGACCCATACCGTCACGCTGGGCGATAACACGCTGAATTGTCAGCGTTGTCATGGCATATCAAAGCGGAACGCGCCAAGTACCGGGTCAGTCAATGCCATGGAGGCCCGAATGACGTCGATGATCAAAACCCTTGCTCTGATTGCTGTGATGGCGACTCCGGCTTTTGCGCAGGTGCCGCTCAGTCAGGAACAGCACATCAATGACTCGCTGGTGGCGGGGCAGGTGGGGGACACCATCCGCAAGACCTGCCCGTCGATTTCCGCCAAGATGTTCGTGGTGCTGGGCAAGCTGAACGATCTTGAGGATTATGCCCGCGAAAAGGGCTATTCCGAGGCCGAGGTGAAAGCCTTTCTGAAGGACAAGACCGAAAAAGCCCGCATCAAGGCGCTGGCCAAGGATTACCTGACGGCCGCAGGTGCGGTTGAAGGCGATCCCGAAAGCTATTGCACCGTGGGCCGGGCCGAAATTGAAAAAGGCACCCTGGCGGGCAGCCTGCTGCGGTCGTGGAAATGATGCAAAAGCCCGGATATCAGCTTGCCGAATTGAACGTGGGGCGCCTTTTGGCCCCCACCGACGATCCGCGCGTGGCTGAATTCATGGGCGCATTGGACCGCGTCAACGCGCTTGGCAAACGCATGCCGGGGTTTGTGTGGATGATGGAAGGCTCGGGTCAGCCGGGGACAGGGAATACAGACGCCAAGATCGACGGAGATGCACAGTTTGTGTCAAACCTGACGGTTTGGCAGGATGTCGCCTCGTTGGAGGCCTTTGTGTGGAACACCGTGCACCGCGCCTTCTATCAGCGTCGGTCAGAATGGTTTCAGGTGCTGGGCCGCATGCATTTCGTGATGTGGTGGGTGCCTGCCGACCACAAGCCGACACTGGACGAAGCCCTTGACCGGCTTGCACATTTGCAGGCGAACGGCGATACGGATCAGGCTTTTGGCTGGTCTTACCTTACAGAAGCGCAGGCGTGGAAGACCCACCAATGCACCAAAATTGCAGCGGAGTAAGCTGATGAGCAACCTCAAGAAAGTCAGCATCGACGGGATCGAAGTTGAAGTCGATGGCAACATGACCATCATTCAGGCGGCCGAAGTCGCCGGGGTGGCGATTCCGCGTTTTTGCTATCACGAGCGGCTGACGATTGCCGGAAACTGCCGGATGTGTCTGGTTGAAGTGGTGGGGGGGCCGCCAAAGCCCGCTGCGTCTTGTGCGATGCAGGTCAAGGACCTGCGCCCCGGCCCGGAAGGTCAGGCGCCTGTCGTCAAGACCAACTCTCCGATGGTCAAGAAGGCCCGTGAGGGCGTGATGGAATTCCTGCTGATCAACCACCCCTTGGATTGCCCGATCTGCGATCAGGGCGGTGAGTGTGACTTGCAAGATCAGGCCATGGCCTTTGGCGTGGATTTCAGCCGCTACCGCGAGCCGAAGCGCGCCAGCGAAGACCTGAACCTTGGTCCTCTGGTGGAAACCAAGATGACCCGCTGCATTTCCTGCACCCGTTGCGTGCGTTTCACGTCCGAAGTTGCGGGCATTCTGCAAATGGGTCAGACCGGGCGCGGCGAAGATGCCGAGATCACCTCGTATCTGAACGCCACGCTGGA
>CAZCFC010000192.1:1798-6150 GCA_964497815.1 uncultured Cypionkella sp. | reverse complement strand
GCCCTCAAGGTAATGGCGCACTTCATGTTCGGTCGGCTTCGGGTTTTCCGCCAGAAGCGCCGCAGAAGACATCACCATGCCCGGCGTGCAAAAGCCGCATTGCAGTCCGTGATGGTCCTGAAACGCCTGCTGCACCACGCCCAAAGACCCGTCGGCATTGGCCATGCCTTCGATGGTCTTGACGTTCGCCCCGGCCACATCCTGCGCAAATACGGTGCAGGATTTCACGGCCTTGCCATCGACATGCACGACGCAGGCACCGCATTGCGAGGTGTCGCAGCCCACATGGGTGCCAGTCAGGCCCAGACCCTCACGCAGATAGGCGGACAACAAGGTCCGCCCTTCCGCCTCGGCCGAAACGGTTTTGCCGTTCACGGTCATCGTGACTTTCGTCATTGTTTCCTCCCTAGAAACGATTTCACCTTCAAGCGCCGATGATGCGCTTGAACCAACCCTTTTTCGCGCCCGTCTCCGACGCCACGTCTTCTTCGGCGGGCCCTTCAACGGCCTGCTGGAAATTTTCAAAAAACGCATCGGCCAGCTTTTTGGCAAAGCTGTCGATGATCCGGCTGCCCAGTTGCGCAATCTTGCCGCCGACGCTGGCATCGACGGTATAGGTCAACCGCGTGCCGTCCGCGATCGGCTCCAGCGTCACCTGCGCGCCGCCCTTGGCATAGCCCGCAGGCCCGCCCTTGCCCTCGCCCGAAATGGTGACGGAGCGGCCTTCGACGATGTCGGACAACTTTACAATCCCGGTGAACCGCGCCGAAACCGGACCCACCTTTTGCGCCACCACCGCCTCAAAGCCGTCTTGCACCGAACCGGTCAGGCTTTCACAGCCCGGCACGCAGACCTTCAACACCTCGGGGTTCAGAATGGCGGCCCAGACCACCTCGGGGCTGGCCTTGATGTCGCGGCTGTCGTTCAGTTGCATGGTGTCCCTCTTCCCTGATGCCACCACCCTAGGGCGCAAAACCGCAGCCCGCTATGGTCCCTTGGTCGTAAGCCCTGCGACGGCGGTTTGCAGCGCACGCGCGTCAATCGGTTTGATCAACAGCTCAACCCCGCGCGCGGTTGCGGTCTGTCGCAGTTCTGCCGAACGATCCGCCGTGACCAGCCGCGCCGGCACCCTGCCATGACGGGCGGTCAGCGCATCCAGAAACGCCAGCCCATCCATCCCTGCCCCCAACTGGTGATCGACCAGCAAGAAATCCGGCAAGATCCCCAATTCATCAATCAACGCCAATGCATCCTCGCCCGTTGCCGCCTCCAGCACCGACAGGCCCCATTTCTCAAGCAGCAGCCCGATGGCACGCCGCAGATCGTCGTCGTTTTCCACAAGGAAGGCAATCTTGTCCTGCCCCGCCGCGGTCATGTCCGGCGGCGTCAGAACCGTCGGCACCTCGGCCCCGGTTTCCGATAGCGGCACCTGCACCATAAAGCAGGTTCCCCGCCCCATCCGACTGACAAGGCCCAAGGGATGGCCCAACAGCGCACAGGCGCGTTCCACGATGGCCAGCCCAAGCCCCATGCCCTCTGATGCCGAAGCGCGGGCGTTCAACCGGTGGAACTCTTTGAAAATATTGTCTTGTTCATTCTCGGGGATACCGGGCCCTGTGTCCCACACCTCAAGCCGCAGCATGTTTCCCCGGCGGCGCGCGCCCACCAGAACCCGGCCCCGTTCGGTATAGCGGATCGCGTTGCCGATCAGGTTCTGCAAGATGCGGCGCAGATAGCTGGGGTCGGATTGCACCACAAGCTTGCACGACCGCACACCCAACCCCAACCCCTTGGCCTGCGCCAAGGCCCCAAACTCGTCACTCAGCTGCGCCAGCAACCGGTCAATCCGCACCGGCCCCACCGTGACCGCAGCCTTGCCGCTTTCCAGTTTCGAAATGTTCAGCAGCGCGTCCAGAATGCCCTCGACCGACAGCAGCGCATTATGCGCCTTGTCCAGCGTGCCGCGCACGCCCGGCGCGACCTTGTCTTCAATCGACGAGATGAACAGCTTGGCCGCAGACAGCGGCTGCAACAGATCATGGCTGGCCGCCGCCACGAACCGCGAGCGGCTGGCATTGGCGCGTTCGGCATTTCCCAGCGCATCCTCCAACTCCAGTGTGCGCGCCAGAACCCGCGCCTCCAGCGTTTCATTGGCGCGGCTCAGGGCATCAATTGCCGCCCGCTCTGCTGTCACATCGGTAAAGCTGACCACAAAACCGCCATCCGGCATTTCCTGCGCAAACACCGCCAGAATCAGCCCCGGGCCCCGCCGCATTTCGAACGACAGCGGGCTGCGGCCATGACGGCCATCCACCCAATCGGTCAGCGCCGCCTCTGTCATGCCCTCGCCAAAGCTGAAATCCTGCCGAAAGCGTTGAAAAATCTGCTCAAACGATGCGCCCACCCGCATCCGCGCCAAAGGAATGGCCAGCAACGCGCCCAGACGCTGGTTCCACCCCACCAGCAAGGCCCCGGCGTCAAAGATCGCAACGCCCTGATTGATATGGTCCAACGTCGCGCGAATGACCCGGGCCTGATCATCCAGCAGCTTGCCGCGTTCCTGCCGTTCCATGCGGATGATGTCAGTCACATCGGTCTGCAAGATCACGGTGCCGCCATCGCCGGTGCGGTGTTCCGACACCTGAACCCAGCGGTCCCAGATCATGCGGACGTTGAAGATCACATGCGCGTCCTGATGGCGTTTGCGGCGCTGCACCGCCCATTCCGTCCCCGTCTCGCCCGGCGGCAGCGCCAGAAACCGGGACCGGCTGACGCGTTCCACATAGTCCTCGAACCGCAGGCCGGGGGTCAGATGCGGGCGCACATCCTCGATATGCATGCCGAAGCGCGAATTGCACATCACCAGCACATCGCCCGCGTCAAACAGCGCAAAGCCCTCTTGAATCGTCTCGATCGCATCGGCAAGGTTCTGCCGCGCCGCCTCGGTTTCCCGGTTGGCCGCCGCCAAAGCCGCGTTCGACGCATTCAGCAGATCCAGCGCGCGTTCCAGATCGCGGGTGCGTTCGCGCACCTGATCCTCCAGCATCGCGGCGCGTTGGAACTGCGCATAGGCGGCACCGCTGTCATCGGTGATCGCCTCGACCCGCCGCATCAACACCTGCGCGATGGTCAGCAGTTTCGCGGTTTGCCGTTCGGGCGGATCATCGGGATTGATCAGGTTTTCAATCATGGTGATCCGGCGGATAAATCGCCACCCCGGTCATGGTCTGGTTGACATGCATGGAATTCCACTGCTC
The DNA here is from genome assembly GCA_964497815.1 of uncultured Cypionkella sp. Taxonomy (GTDB): domain Bacteria; phylum Pseudomonadota; class Alphaproteobacteria; order Rhodobacterales; family Rhodobacteraceae; genus Cypionkella. Next base: position 2,893 of record CAZCFC010000192.1, on the reverse strand, counting down.
GCCATAGGTCGAAAACCCGGTGACGCGATGGGCGCGCAACACGTTCGACACCGCGCCATACTTCTGCTTTTCCAGCGCCTCCATCCGGCGCAAGATGCAATCGCAGGCCAGAATGGCCATCGGTTCGCCAAGGGCCGAAAGCGCATGGTCCAGATGCGCCACCATGTCCTGCGGTTCGGCCAGTGTCAGCACCAGACCCTCATCAATGGCCGAGAAAAAGATCAGATCGCCGTTTTCGGCCACCCTCTGGATGGCGCGCACATGATGCCGCCCGCCAATACGCACCACCAAAGGATGCGCAGCAAAGGTGAATGTGGTCAGTTGCGCCGGATCCTTGCCCAACAGCCGCGCATATTCGCGCGCCGCCGGTTCGGCGTTGATCTGGCGCACGATGCGGCGGTGCGGGTCGGCCTCGGTCACCACCATGCGCTGGGCGGTGGGGATCAGGTGATCAAGGCTGAACACCTTCACCCGGCAGGCGCTGCGCACCATCATCAACACCGCCGCGTTGGACATGACCCGGCCGCCATGCAGCACGAAGGTTTCCTTGAACCGCGTGCCATCCCCGGCCGAGCCGCCAAACAACGGCACCGGCCCCAGTCCGGCGGCCAGGGCCGAGGTCAGTTCATCTTCGCGGATCGACAGGCCGTCCACCATCAGAAAGGCAAACTCGTGCTCCCACCCGGGGTTTTGCCGCTCCAGCGCCGCGCGCAGCCGGATCATCTGGCCGATCAGGGTTTGCGGCTGCAACTGATGCAGATCCTCGATCAGCAAGGTTCCGGCGGCGAACAGCGCGGCAGGCAGCGCCATCGCCACGATTTCGCCTTCGCAATAGCCGATGGCCGAAATCTCGCCCGCCGTCGTGCAGCCGATCACCGGGCAATCGCCAAACTCGGCCCCCAACCCCAAAGTCAAGGCGGGCAAGTCGGCCTCAGGAGAGATGAACAGGACAACGGCCGCAAACGGCCCCGCCCCCAACCCCAAGGCCAGCCGTTGTGCGGCATCCGGCGCGCGGGCAGGAACCTGCGCCGTCGGCAGCTGCGCCGGGAGAAGCCGCGCCGGGGGAAGCTGTGCCGGGGGAAGCTGCGCCGGGGG
>CAZCFC010000192.1:0-1698 GCA_964497815.1 uncultured Cypionkella sp. | reverse complement strand
GCGCCGGGAGAAGCCGCGCCGGGGGAAGCTGTGCCGGGGGAAGCTGCGCCGGGGGGATCGGCACTGTCATGCCTCGGGCATCAGGCTGCTGAAACTGGCCTCGCCCGCCATCAGCACCGCCTGCGTGCGGCTTTGCACGCCCAATTTGCGCATGATCGCCGTGACATGCGCCTTGACCGTGGTTTCCGCGATGGTCAACTCATAGGCGATCTGTTTGTTCAGCTTGCCCTCGCAGATCAGCTGCAAGATCTTGGCCTGCTGCCGGGTCAGCAACCCCAAACGCGCAATCGCCGCCTCTTTCTGGCTGGCCGGGGCCAAGGGATCAGATTGCGGCACATAGCCTTCGGGCACATAGCCGCCACCGGCGCGCACCGCATCAAAGGCCGCGCGAAACACCTCGCGCCGCGCGTGTTTGGGCACAAACCCGACCGCCCCCGCATGCAGACAGGCCCCGATCACCCGGTTGTCCGCCAGCGACGACACCACCACCACCGGCACCGCCCCCACCACCTGCCGCAAGCGGATCAAGCCATCCAGCCCGTTCACATCCGGCAGATTCAGATCCAGCACCACCACATCCGGCATCGGCCCCGCCTCAAGCCGCGCAATCGCGGTTTCCAGCCGGTCTGCGGTGTCAATCCGCGCAATCCCCGCCACCGCCTTCAGCGTCATCGACAGCGCATCACAAAACAGCGGGTGATCATCGACGATCAACGCCGCATTCAACGCCCGCTCTGCGTTCGGGTTCACAGCCTGCATGGAACGCCCCCCCTGATCCTGCCCTACCCTAATCCTGCCCCACCCTAGCGCGCCCAATGCCACAGGCAAAGCGCGGCGAAAGTCTCAGGCGAAAGTCTTCGGGGGCGGAAAATCCGCGCATGGGTTGCCCCGCCCCTTTCCCAACGTCGCCCCAACCGCTATCACCCCGCCACACAGCACCGGAGCCGCCATGACCCTGACCCGTCGCACCACTCTTGGCCTTGGCTTTGTCGCCCTGACCCTTGCCGCCTGCGGTGGACGCCGCGCCGAACCGGTGGCCCATCGCGGCGATCTGCACCCCGGCGAGACGCCCGAAATGCGCGCCTTGATCGTGAAATGGTCGGACATCCACAACATCCCCCAGCGGCTTTTGCACCGCCAGATCCAACGCGAAAGCGGCTATGATGCCGGCGCGCGCAATGGCCCCTACTATGGGCTGCTGCAGATCATGCCACAGACGGCGCAGACCATGGGCTATCGCGGCCCGGACGCGGGGCTGCTGGATGCCGAAACCAATCTGGAATTTGCCGGCCGCTATCTGCGCGGCGCGTGGATCGTATCGGGCGGCAACGAAGACCGGGCGATGATGTGGTACGCCAAGGGCTATTACTACGAGGCCAAGCGCAAGGGTTTTCTGGAGGAAACCGGACTGCGCAGCTAAGCGCTTTTGCGCAACACTGGCGTCCGGTTTTCCCCAGTCGGCTGTCAGTACCAGGCGTCCGCCATGCCCGCCTTGCGACGCGCCACAAAGTCGGTCAGCCCGTCGCGGATGCCGTCATCCAAGGCCGGAGCCTCAAATTCCGCCAGCCGTCTTTTCCACAACGTGTTGGCGCGCGTGGCCGCATCGGTTGACCCGGCGGCTTCCCATTTCTCAAACGGTTCATTGTCCGACAGCTCTGAATCCCAGAACGCGGTTTCATAGTGCTGCATGGTATGGGC
>CAZCFC010000191.1:0-6159 GCA_964497815.1 uncultured Cypionkella sp. | reverse complement strand
GCGCCACCGACATGTTCATCACATCAGCCCCAAGCCGCTTGCCCGCCAGTTCGAAACTGGCCTGCGTGCGGGTCGAGTTTTCGAAGAACATGTTGATCTGCGTCAGCCCTGCCAGCGCATCGGATGATTTCACCGTGCGGCGGTTCAGGTCAACATAGCGGTCTGCAAGATCCAGGACGGACAGGATTTCCTGCGGGCTGAGATGCTCGATCCCAAGCAGGTGGCGGGCGCGGAAGGTCATGGGCATCTCCGTCGGCTGTTGGGTCGGCTTGCGGGCTTATAGAAAGCCAGAGCGGGCGGGACAAGTCGGGTTGTCCCCCGTCGCAGGTCAGCCTACCCTGACAGCATGGGATTCGCAGTGGACATTGCAGAGGATTGGCACGCTGCGTTGGCGGCGCTGGCGTGGCAGGTTGATCTTGGCGTGACCGAGGTGATCGGGGACGCCCCCCTGAACCGCTATGATCTGCCAGAGGCTGCCAAGCCCCTGCCCCGCGCGGCGGCGGCAGTCGCGGCGGCCCCAGAGGCGATGCAGGCTGCGGATCCGGTGATGGTGGCAGAAATCGCGGCGCAAGGGGCGCGGTCATTAAGCGACCTGCGGGCGGCTTTGGGCGGCTATGAGCATTGCGAACTGAAGAAGGGCGCGCGCAATCTGGTGTTTGCCGATGGCAACCCCGCCGCGCGCGTGTTGATCCTGGGCGAGGCCCCCGGCCGGGACGAAGACCTTGAGGGACGCCCCTTTGTGGGTCGGGCCGGTCAATTTCTGGACAGGATGTTTGCCGCGATCGGGTTGTCGCGGGACAGTGCCGACCCGGCGACGTCGCTGTATATCACCAACGTGATGCCATGGCGGCCACCGCAGAACCGTGATCCGGAACCGGACGAAATCGCCATGATGCGCCCCTTCGTCGCCCGTCATATCGCGCTGGTGGACCCCGAGGTGATCGTGGTGATGGGCAACACGTCGCTTCGGGCTGCGCTGAACACCACGGGCATCCTGCGGGCGCGGGGCCAGTGGGCGCAGGGTTTTGGCAAGCCGGTGCTGCCGATGACCCATCCGGCCTATCTGCTGCGCAACCCCGCCGCCAAGCGCGAGGCCTGGGCAGATTTGCTGGCGTTGCAGGCCAAATTGCGCGGCTGACACCCGTGCGGGTCTTGGTGCAACCCAGATCGCAGCCGTTCCATCCGCAGCCCACCAGGGGGGTGGCCCCGGTTTTCACCGCCGAAAGCCCCGCCTGAGCTGTCACACCACAGCGCGGCCTAGGGCGCAGGGCAGCCTGCGATTTCCACCGCACTGCCGGGGCTTAGCACTGTCACCGTAACGCCAGAGCGGTCAAGCGCGAAGGGCGTGCCCGATCCTGTCACCAGTTCGGTGACGGCGGTCAGCACGCCTCCAGCACGGCTGGTCACGGATTCCGCAACCCAGACGGCGGTGTCCCTGGTTTCAAACACCACGGTTTCCGCCCCGCCCCGCTGTGGCAAGTCCAGTGTCGCAGTCAGGCGCAAACCGTCGGCAATCGGGTCCACAGTGCAGCGTATCGCGGCAAGCCCCGCCTCGGACGCCGAATGGGGCCGCGCCTTCAGCGCCGCGCGTATTGCGGCATCCGGCTGCCCCGGAATGGCCAAAGCCGCCTGCACATCAATGGTGGCGGGCATGCAGATGTCTTTGCACACCCCCAGATCCACCCGCGCGCGCAGCAAGATCGGCTGGCCGGGGGTGATTGGCGTCACCTCGACGGGCAGCACCACCCCGTCATGATAGCCCACGGTCTGCATGCCATTGGTGTGAAACACCTCGGGACTGGGCCAGTGAACGCGCACCGATTTCACATTCTGTGACCCCGACCAATCGAACAGCGGCGGAATCCCTGCCGCGCCGGGCGCGCGCCAATAGGTTTTCCATTGCGGCGCAAGTGTAAGGGAAAGGCCGCTCATGTGGTGGCCGTTTTCCATCTGCCAGCCGGGCAAAAGCGACGCGTCCAGAATGTCATCCTGCGCGGTGGCACCCCCCGAAGGGGCAACCAGCAACAGCGCGGCGGTGGTGAAGGCAAGGTGCGATCGGGTCATGGCGTCAAGATAGGCAAAGCCGAGGCAATGGGAAATCACGATAAGGCGATGGCGGCGCGATCAACTTGCCCTTGAGACAAAGGCACCACAGGGCCATCTTGGAGGCCAAGGCAACACAAGGCGCGATTCGATGGACCTGTGCGGAAAACTTCTGGTGGCGATGCCCGGTCTGGGCGATCCGCGCTTTGAACACGCGGTCATTCTGGTCTGCGCGCATTCCGATGATGGCGCGATGGGACTGATCGTCAACAAGCTGGTGCCGGATCTGTCGTTCGGCAGCCTGCTGGATCAGCTGAGCATTCCGCGTGCGCCGATGGGCCGCGATATTCGCGTGCATTTCGGCGGCCCCGTGGAACGCGGGCGCGGATTTGTGCTGCATTCACGCGATTATCATGGCGGCCCGGCCACGATGATGATCGAGGGTGGCTATGGCATGACCGCCACACTGGACGTGCTGGAGGCGATGGCACGGGGCGCAGGTCCGTCGCAGGCACTGCTGGCGCTTGGGTATGCAGGCTGGTCGCCAGGACAGTTGGAAACGGAAATCGCCCGCAACGACTGGCTGACCGTCGAGTCTGCGCCCGGTCTGATCTTTTCCGACGACAATGGCGGCAAGTGGTCGGGTGCATTGCGCAGCATGGGCATTGATCCCCTGACCCTGTCGGCGGTGGCCGGGCGGGCCTAGTGTCAGGGACGCGGCTTGTCGTCCCAATCCGTCATCAGGATGCGGTTGGCGTCACCGCTTGGATCGTCAAACTGCTTGGTCCGCATCGCCCAAAGGAAGGCCACAAGACCAATACCCCCCAGTATCAACGACACCGGAATCAGAATGGTCAGGATTTCCATGGCCTATTTCAACCTTAATGCATTCAGCGATACGGTAATCGAAGACAGGCTCATCGCCAAGGCCGCAGCGAGTGGCGTGGCAGCCCCGACCAGGGCCAGGGGCACCGCGATCACGTTATAGGCCGCCGAGATGCCAAAGTTTTCGACCATGCGGCGGGTGGCCTGACGGGCGATGCGGGTGGCGTCACCGATGGGGGCCATGTCCTGCCCCAACAGCACGATGTCGGACGCGGTGCGGGCGGCATCCAAGGCGGTGGCCGGGGAAATCGACACATGCGCCGCCGCCAGCGCCGCGGTGTCGTTCAGCCCGTCTCCGACCATCAGAACCTTGCGGCCCTGATCCGTCAGACTGCGCACCATCGCGGCCTTTTCGGCGGGCAACGCGCCGTGGGTCCAGTCCTTGATCCCCAATCGGTTGGCAAGCGCGCCCACCGCGCCTTCGACATCGCCGGAAATCAGCTTGATATCCATGCCCTGCGCCGTCAGCGCGGCAATCGCAGCCTCGGCCCCGGGACGCAAACGGTCGGCAAAGGTGAAGGCAACCGGCGCGGCATCGCCCAGCGCCAGATAGGTGGCGGTGACATCCAAAGCCTTGGCCCCGCACCAGTTGGCGCGACCAAGTCGCACGGTCTGGCCCTGCCATTGGCCCTCGACGCCATAGCCCGGCACTTCGCGCAGATCGGTCACGGCGGCGGCGGCAACGCCGCGCGTGGCCTCGGCCAACGCCATCGACAACGGATGGCTGGACGCCCCCGCCAGGGCCGCAGCGATTTCCAGCGTGGCACCGGGATGACTGTGCAGATTGGTCGGTTCCGGCGCGCCCATGGTCAACGTGCCGGTCTTGTCAAAAACCACGGTATCCACATCCGCCAGCCGCTCTAACGCTGTGCCGTGCTTGATCAGAAGCCCCTTGCGGAACAGCTTGCCGCTGGCCGCAGTTACCACCGCAGGCACCGCCAGCCCCAAGGCACAGGGACAGGTGATGATCAGCACCGCCGCCGAAATGTTGATGGCAAAGCGCAAATCACCGCCGGTTTGCCACATCCAGAAGCCAAAGGCGCTGAACGAAAGCAGATGCACCAGAGGCGAGTACAGACGGGCGGCGCGTTCAGCCAGGGTGGTATACCTGGTCTTGGCGCTTTCGGCCACCGCCACCAGATCGGCCATGCGGTGCAGCGAACTGTCGCGCCCCGCCGCCGTGACGCGCAGGGTCAACGGGCCGGTCAGGTTCACCTCGCCCGCCGACACCACCGTGCCGATGCCCGCGAAAACCGGCAGGCTTTCACCGGTCAGCAGGCTGCGGTCCACCTCGGACGTGCCTTCGGTGACGATACCGTCCACCGGCATCCGCCCACCGGGCCGCACGCGAACCATATCGCCGGCAACCACCTCGGAAATTGCGCGGACGACTTCGGCACCGTCCACCAGAACGGTGGCACGCGGCACTTCCAGCGCGGCCAGCTCTTCGGCGGCCGAACGTGCGACGGCACGGGTGCGGTGGTCCAGATACCGGCCCAGCAGCAGGAAAAAGCACAGCATCACGGCGGCGTCGAAATAGGCGTGATGGCCGGAATAGATGGTTTCAAACAGGGAAATAGAGCTGGCCAGGATCAGCGCCAGCGATATCGGCACATCCATGCCCAGCCGCCCCACGCGCAGGGACGCCCATGCCGATTTGAAAAACGGCTGGCCAGAAAACACAACGGTGGGAACAGCGATCAGTGCCGAAATCCAATGGAACATGTCGCGCGTGGCATCTTCCGCCCCCGACCAGACCGCCACCGAAAGCAGCATCACGTTCATCATGGAAAAGAACGCCACACCCAGCCGCATCAGAATGTCGCGGCCCTGCTTGTCGGTTTCGGTGGCGGACAACAGCCCCGCGTCCAGCTCGTGCGCCTCATATCCCACGGATTTCAGCGCAGCGATCAGTTGCGGCCCCGTCACGGCGGCGTCGGCATCAACCGAGACCCGCTTCATCGTCAGGTTCACGCGGGCGGAATGAACGCCTTCAAGCGCCGCCAGACCCGATTCCACAGTGGAAATGCAGGCCGCACAATGGGCGGTGGGCAGCGACAACATCAGCCGTGCGTGTTTTGGCGCGGCCAATTGCGCCAGCCGTTCCGCCGAAGGGGCCACCGCACAGGCCGGGCAAGCCGACGGCGAGGCGTGACCCATATCAAAACCGTCCTGGTCAACCGGGGCCGCGATCGTCATGGGCTAGCCTTTCACGAAAAGATCAATGCGCTGCCGAAACATGGTGCCATCCTGCGCCAAAGCCTCGACATGCATCATCCACTTGCCCTGAGCGAGACTGGCCTTGGCGACATAAACGCCAGCCTCGCGGACAAAGGCAGGGCGGCTGTCATCCTCGGCCTCGGTGGTGCGACCGACCAGAACATCCAGACCTTGAAGCAGCACGGGTTGGCCGCCCGCATCGGTAAAGGCCAGCAGCAATTCGCCCTTGGCTGCGTCATAGCTGGGGGTCAGCGTCCAGCCCAGCGCCTGCTGGGCGGCGCGGTCGGCGTCAAAATCCTGACTGGCGACATAGGAATTCGCCACCTCAAGCCCGGGAAACGTGGACACCGCCTTGTAGGCCATCACCACATTGACGCCGATGATCACCGCAAAGGCCGAAACCGTGATCGCCAGCACATGCCGTCCTGTCAGTTCGCGCATCTCAGTCTGCCTCATTTCCATAAAACAACGTGTCCTGATGCACCCTGTCGGTGCCGGGGAAAGCCTGGGTTCCCAGATCTTCAACCCAAAGCCGCAGATCCGTGCGCTCTTCTGTGGCGGCCAAGGATCCGGCGGGGGCGGTGACATAAAGCCGCTGGGTTTTGGTTTCATTGGCGGGCACCAGCACCTGCAGCCCGTCTTCACCTTCCAGCGCCAGAACAAAGGTCGCGTCGGACGCGGCCGCGAAGGTGAAATAGCGATCTTCGCCATGCTTGTTGCGCAACCGCAGATCATAGGTGTTGCGGATCGCACCATCCGAAAGCGTGACATATTGCGGATTGCGCACGGGCGACACGTTGATGTCGATCTCGGTGCGCAGGAACAGTGCCACCACCAGCGCAAGGCCGATCCCGGACCACAGCACGGTGTAAAGGATGGTGCGCGGGCGGAACACATGCTTCCAGACCGATTTCGGCTCCATTCCCGCGCGTTCACGGGTTTCATCCGTAAAGGCAAGATAGCCGATCAGATCGCGCGGCTTGCCGATCTTGTCCATCGTGTCGTTGCAGG
>CAZCFC010000190.1:0-6177 GCA_964497815.1 uncultured Cypionkella sp. | reverse complement strand
GCCAGCGCGAGGTGTTCTGCGGCCTGACCGGCATCATCTGGCTGCACCGCAAGATGCAGGATGCCTTCTTTCTGGTTGTGGGCAGCCGCACCTGCGCCCACCTGCTGCAATCGGCCGCCGGGGTGATGATTTTTGCCGAACCGCGCTTTGGCACCGCGATCCTCGAAGAGAAGGATCTGGCCGGACTGGCCGACGCCCAGACCGAACTCGACCGTGAGGTCGCCCGGCTTCTGTCACGCCGCCCTGACATTCGTCAGCTGTTTCTGGTCGGCTCCTGCCCCTCGGAAGTCATCAAGCTTGACCTGCACCGCGCCGCCGAACGGATGAGTGCAGCCCACGCTCCACACGTCCGGGTTCTGAACTATTCCGGTTCGGGAATCGAAACGACCTTCACGCAGGGTGAAGACGCCTGCCTTGCCGCCATGGTTCCGGCCCTTGCGTCCACCACGGACCGCAGCCTGGTGATTGCCGGGGCTTTGCCCGACGTGGTCGAAGATCAGATGCTGGCCCTGCTGGCTGCCATGGGCATCACCAACGTGCGTTGTTTGCCCTCCCGCCGTGCCGCCGATGCCCCACAAATCGGTGCAAACACTGTCTTTGCGCTGGTGCAGCCCTTCCTTGGCGACACCCACGCCGCGCTGAACCGGCGCGGTGCCCGCCACATCGCCGCGCCCTTCCCCTTCGGCGCCGAGGGCACAACCCTTTGGCTTCAGGCCATCGCAACCGAATTCGGTGTCACCCCCGAACGCTTTGCCGAAGTCACCGCCGCCCCGCGCGCCCGCGCCGCAAAGGCTGTCGCCGCCGCCCGCGAAACCCTGGACGGCAAATCGGTCTTCTTCTTTCCCGACAGCCAGCTTGAACTGCCCCTCGCCCGCTTTCTGACCCGCGAATGCGGCATGCGCGCGATCGAGGTTGGCACCCCGTTCCTGCACCGCGACCTGATGCTGCCCGAACTGGAACTGCTGGCCTCTGGCCCGGTGATCTCGGAAGGGCAGGACGTTGACAAACAACTCGACCGCGCCCGCACCGCCCGCGCCGATCTGACGGTGTGCGGCCTGGGGCTTGCCAACCCGCTTGAGGCCGAGGGCATGGCCACCAAATGGGCCATCGAACTGGTCTTCACCCCGGTGCATTTCTACGAACAGGCCGGCGATCTGGCGGCATTGTTTGCCCGTCCCCTGCGTCGCCGCGCTTTGCTGGCCCCGTTGGCCCCCGCTTTGGAGGCCGCCGAATGAAGCTGACGCTGTGGACATATGAAGGCCCGCCCCATGTTGGCGCGATGCGCGTCGCCACCGCAATGAAGGGCCTGCACTACGTCTTGCACGCACCGCAGGGCGATACTTATGCCGACCTTCTTTTCACCATGATCGAACGCCGCGATCATCGCCCGCCGGTCAGCTATACCACCTTTCAGGCCCGCGATCTGGGGGGCGACACGGCTGGCCTGTTCAAGACCGCCTGTCAGGACGCCGTGACCCGTTTCAAGCCCGAAGCGTTGATCGTCGGGGCCTCGTGTACCGCTGAACTGATCCAGGACAACCCGGCGGGGCTGGCCGAAAGCATGGCCTTGGGCATCCCGGTGATCCCGCTGGATCTGCCCAGCTATCAGCGCAAGGAAGGCTTTGGCACCGATGAAACCTTTCTGCAGATCGTCCGCCATCTGGCCCGGCCCTGCGCCCGTACCGCCGCCGTCACCGCCAATCTGATCGGCCCCACCGCCCTTGGCTTCCGTCACCGCGACGACATCACCGAAGTCACCCGCCTGCTGGCCGACATGGGCATCACAATCAACGTCTGTGCCCCGATGGGCGCGCGCCCCTCTGACATCGCCCGCATGGGGGCCGCGCATTTCAACGTGCTGATGTACCCCGAACACGCTGAATCCGCAGCCCGCTGGCTTGAGACCAACTTTCAGCAGCCCTACACCAGATGCGTCCCGATCGGCGTCGGTGCCACCCATGATTTCGTGGCCGAAGTGGCACGCCTGACCGGCCTTGCCCCCCGCGTCGACACGTCCCGCCTGCGCCTGCCATGGTGGACCCGTTCGGTTGACAGCACCTATCTGACCGGCAAGCGTGTCTTCCTTTTCGGTGATGGCACCCATGTGGCCACCGCCGCCCGCATCGCCCGCGACGAGATGGGTTTTGACGTGGTGGGCCTTGGCTGCTTCAACCGCGAAATGGCCCGGCCAATCCGCGCTTTGGCCAAGGATTACGGCGTCGAGGCGCTGATCACCGATGATTATCTTGAGGTCGAGGCCGCCATCGCCGCCCTGCAACCCGAAATGATCCTCGGCACCCAGATGGAGCGTCACATCGGCAAGCGCCTGGGCATCCCCTGCGCCGTGATTTCGGCCCCCGTGCATGTGCAGGATTTCCCTGCGCGCTATTCCCCGCAAATGGGCTGGGAAGGCGCGAATGTGATCTTCGACACCTGGGTGCATCCGTTGGTCATGGGGCTGGAAGAGCATCTTCTGCACATGTTCCGCGACGATTTCGAATTTCACGATGACGCCGGGGCCTCACACCATGGCGGTCAGCATGTCGCCCGCCCAGCGCATCCCGAAGCCGCCCCTGCGGCAGCGGGGGAGGGGGGCTCGATGCCCCCGACGCACGCCCCCGTTGCGGATCAAGGCCAGATCATCTGGCTGTCGGATGCCGAAAACGAACTGAAGAAGATCCCCTTCTTCGTGCGCGGCAAGGCCCGCCGCAACACCGAGAAATATGCCGAAGGCAAAGGCGTCACCGCGATTTCGGTCGAAACCCTGTACGAGGCAAAGGCCCATTATGCGCGCTGACACCCCCCTCACCGGCACGCGGGTTTCCTACAACATCGTTGTGGTGACACTGGATCAGCACGCCGCGGGCCCCGCCGCCCGTGTCGCACCCCGGTTGGCCAAGGATTTCCCCGGCCTGACCATCACCATCCACGCCGCCGCCGAATGGGCCGAAAACCCCGCAGCCCTGGTGCGCTGCAAGGCTGATCTGCAAACCGCCGACATCATCATCGCCAACCTGATCTTCATCGAAGAACACATCACCGCAATCATGCCAGACCTGCTGGCCGCCCGGTCACACGTGGATGCCTTCATCGGCGTCATCGCTGACAGCGAGATCGTAAAGCTGACCCGCATGGGCGATCTGGATATGTCCAAGCCCGCTTCGGCGGCGATGGCCTTGCTGAAAAAACTGAAACCCAGCGCCAAGACCTCGGCCAATTCCGGCGAAAAGCAGATGTCGATGCTGCGCCGCATCCCGAAAATCCTGCGCTGGATTCCCGGTCGCGCGCAGGACATGCGCGCCTGGTTCCTGTCGATGCAATACTGGCTGGGCGGCTCGGATGACAACATCGAGCAGATGGTCCGCTTTCTGATCGGCCGCTATTCCACCCGCAAGGACTGGCGCGGAACGGCGTCCAAAGCCCCGGTCGATTACCCCGATGTGGGCCTCTATCACCCCCGCGTCAAAGGCCGCATCACCACCGATCTGGCCGCCCTGCCGCGCCCTGCGGGTGCCACTGCCACCGTGGGCCTGCTGATGCTGCGCTCTTACGTGCTGGCCTCGGACACCGCCCATTATGACGCCGTGATCGCGGCATTCGAGGCGCGCGGCATCGCCTGCATTCCCGCCTTTGCCGGTGGGCTTGACGGTCGCCCCGCCATCGACGCCTATTTCCGATCCATCGACGCGATGGTGTCGCTGACCGGGTTCAGCCTTGTCGGCGGCCCTGCCTACAACGACAGCCCCGCCGCCGTGGCCGCCCTGTCCGCGTTGGATGTGCCCTACATCGCCGCCCATCCGCTGGAATTTCAAACCCTTGGCCAATGGGCCAGCGCAGGCCAGGGCCTTGGCCCGATTGAAACCACCATGCTGATCGCCCTGCCCGAGATTGACGGCGCGACCAACCCCACCGTCTTTGCCGGGCGTCATGGTCTGGACGGTTGCACCGGCTGCGCGCACAAATGCAAGGGCAACACCGACAGCCGCGCGATGGCACCTTGCCCGGAACGTGTTGCCGTTCTGGCCGAGAAAACCCTGCGCCTTGCCCATCTGCGCCAAACCCGCAATGCCGACAAAAAGGTTGGCATCGTGCTGTTCGGCTTTCCGCCGAATGCCGGTGCCGCCGGAACCGCCGCCTATCTGTCGGTGTTCGAGGGCCTGCACAATACCCTGCTGGCGATGAAGGCCAGCGGCTACACGCTGGACGTCCCCGCATCGGTCGATGACCTGCGCGCCGCGGTTCTGGGCGGCAATGCCGCGCAATACGGACAGCCCGCCAATGTGGCCGCCTTTGTCGATGCCGACACCATCGTCGCCCAAACCGCCCATCTGGCCGAGGTCGAAGCCGTCTGGGGCGCCGCCCCCGGCCGTGTGCAATCCGATGGCCGCCGCCTGTTCGTGCTGGGCCAGCAGTTCGGCAATGTCTTTGTCGGGCTGCAACCGACCTTCGGCTATGAAGGCGACCCGATGCGCCTGCTGTTCGAACGCGGCTTTGCGCCCACGCATGCCTTCGTGCAGTTCTATCTTTGGCTGCGCAACAGCTTTGCCGCCGATGCCCTGCTGCATTTCGGCATGCACGGTGCGCTGGAATTCATGCCCGGCAAACAGGCCGGGATGGGCGCGGGCGACTGGCCCGACCGCCTGATCGGCGAGGTGCCGAACATCTACCTTTACGCCGCCAATAACCCGTCCGAGGCCACGCTGGCCAAGCGCCGCAGCAATGCCGTCACCATCACGCATCTGACCCCGCCTTTGGCACAGGCTGGCCTCTACAAGGGCCTTGTCGATCTGAAAGACAGCCTGACCCGCTGGCGCTCGCTTGTGCCCATGGCGCCCGAACGCGCGGAACTTGAGACCCTGATCGCAGAACAAGCCGCCGCCGTGGATATGGCAGGCCATGCCCCCGCCGCGCTGTGGTTGAAACTGCTTGAGGCAGAGGCCGCGCTGATCCCCGATGGCCTGCACGTCATTGGTCGTCCGATGTCGCCCGCCGCCCGCGCCGATTACCTGAACCTGCTGCCGCCGATGGATGCAGAAGCCCGCGCGCGCATCGACGCGCAACTGCAACAGGATACCGAAATCCCCGCCATCCTGCGCGCGCTGTCGGCCCGCTTCATCGCCCCGGTTCCGGGTGGCGATCTGATCCGCAGCCCGCAAATCCTGCCCACAGGCCGCAATATCCACGCCTTTGATCCGTTCCGCATGCCCACCGAATTTGCGCTGCGCGATGGTGCGGCACAGGCAGACCGCCTTCTGGCCGCCCACCCCACCCTGCCGCGGTCCGTGGCCCTGGTGCTGTGGGGGTCTGACAACATCAAATCTGATGGTGGCCCGGTGGGCCAGGCCTTGGCCCTTATGGGCGCGCGTCCCCGCTTTGACAGCTATGGCCGCCTGTGCGGGGCCGATCTTGTGCCTCTGGCCCAGTTGGGCCGCCCGCGCATCGACGTGCTGATGACCCTGTCGGGGATCTTCCGCGACCTGCTGCCGCTGCAAACCAAGATGCTGGCCGAAGCCGCCTACAAATGCGCCACCGCCGATGAACCACTGTCGCAAAACTTCATCCGCGCCCATGCCTTGGCCTATGCCGCGCAAATGGGCGTCGATTTGGAAACCGCATCCCTGCGGGTGTTTTCGAATGCCGAAGGGGCCTATGGGTCGAACGTCAACCAGTTGGTGGACAGTTCGGCCTTTGGCGACGAAAACGAATTGGCCGACGCCTATGAGGCGCGCAAAAGCTTTGCCTATGGCCGCGATGGCAAGGCGGTGAAAAACGCCGCCATGCTGCAAAAGGCGCTGAAAAACGTCGATCTGGCCTATCAGAACCTTGAATCGGTCGAATTGGGCGTGACCTCGGTGGATCACTATTTTGACACGCTGGGCGGCATTGCCCGCGCCGTAAAGCGTCAGCGCGGCACCGATACCCCCGTCTACATCAGCGACCAGACCCGCGGCACCGGCAAGATCCGCACCCTGCGCGACCAGATCGCTCTGGAATCGCGCTCGCGCACGCTGAACCCGAAATTCTACGAAAGCCTGCTGAAACACGGTGCCGAAGGCGTCCGCCAGATTGAGGCGCATGTGACCAACACCATGGGCTGGTCCGCCACCGCCGAAGCCGTTGATCCTTGGGTCTATCAGCGCCTGTCGGAAACCTTCGTGCTGGACGAGGCGATGCGCA
>CAZCFC010000189.1:399-6205 GCA_964497815.1 uncultured Cypionkella sp. | reverse complement strand
GAGCCAAGGTCGCTGAGCATGGGTGGACGGTCTTGGCGGTGTTTCCGACGGCTGCCCTTGCCATCACCGTTCTGGCCACCACCCTGTTTGGTGACGGATTGCGTGATGCCCTTGATCCCACCCTGAAAGGCCGCTGACATGACAGAAAATCTGGCCTCGCTGTTTCTGCTGCGCCCTGACGTCACCTTTCTGAACCATGGCTCGTTCGGGGCTTGCCCGCGCCCGGTGTTTGAAACCTATCAACGCTGGCAATTGCAGCTGGAAAGCCAGCCGGTGGCCTTTCTGGACCCAGCGCGCGGCCTGAGCGGCTGGATGCGGGACGCGCGGGTGGCATTGGCCACCTACCTTGGAACAGGGGCCGACAATCTGGTGGGCGTGATGAATGCCACGTATGGACTGAACGTGGCAGCGCAGTCTCTGAACCTGAAACCGGGCGACGAGATTCTGACGACCGACCACGAATACGCGGCGCTGGAAAAGACATGGGCCTACATTTGTCGCCGCACTGGCGCACGGGTGGTGGTGGTCAAGGTGCCGCTGCCGTTGGTCAACGAGGCGTCTTTCACCGAAACCCTGCGGGCGGGAATGACCGACCGGACGCGGGTGCTGTTCCTGAGCCACATCACCTCGCCCACCGCCTTGGTGTTCCCGATCGAGCCGATCGTGGCCGAGGCGCGCGCGCGCGGGATATGGTCGGTGATTGATGGCGCACATACGCCGGGGCATATCCCCCTGAACCTTGATGCGCTGGGGGCGGATTTCTACTCCGGCAATTGCCACAAATGGCTGCTGGCACCGAAAGGAGCAGCGTTTTTGTACGTACGCCCCGAGTTGCAGACCATGATCAACCCGCTGGTGATCAGCCACGGCTGGACGCCTGATGCCAATACCGAAGGGGCGGCAGGGGTGTTCGGCAATACGCCTTTCGTGGATTTTCTGGAAATGCAGGGCACGCGCGACCCGTCGGCCTGGCTGACCGTGCCTGCCGCGCTGCAGTTTCTGGAGCAGCACGGATGGCCCAAAGTGGCCGACCAATGCCGGATGCTGGCGCAGGAAACGGCGGCGCGGGTGCGGTCACTGACCGGGTTGCCCGCCTTCAGTGCGCCTGAATTCTGCGCGCCACAGATGGTGGCAATGGCGGTGCCGCGCTGTGATCCCATGGCGCTGAAGCTGGCGCTGCTGGACCGCCACGGCATCGAGATACCGGTGTTCGACTGGCAGGATCACACCATCGTGCGGCTGTCGGTGCAAGGCTACAATACGGCGGCGCAGATGGATCTCCTGCTGACCGCGCTGTCGGCAGAGCTGGCACAGGATAAGGTGTTACACG
The DNA here is from genome assembly GCA_964497815.1 of uncultured Cypionkella sp. GTDB lineage: Bacteria > Pseudomonadota > Alphaproteobacteria > Rhodobacterales > Rhodobacteraceae > Cypionkella. Next base: position 4,875 of record CAZCFC010000189.1, on the reverse strand, counting down.
CCTGATTTTCGTGCTAAGGGCGCTGACGCAAAGACTGCGGCGACAGGAAGGCCAAGGGCGTGAAGAAACGTGGCGTTTTAAGCTATCTGGAGCCTTTGGAACAGCGCACCCGCGGGGCGGCTGTGCTTGACGCATTGGCCGACATGGTGGAACGCGCCGGGCTGGAAATAGGCGACCGCCTGCCGCCGGAGGTGTCTTTGGCCGAGCAGTTGGGCGTCGGCCGGTCAACCATCCGCGAGGCGCTGAACCGCTGGGAAGGCTTGGGGATGATCCGCCGCCGCCGGGGCGATGGCACGTATCTTTCGGCCCGCGTGCAAACCATGAAAGGCCCGGTTCCCACCATGATCCGGCTGGAGGGCGAGGCCCTGCTGCGCCTGATCGAAGTGCGGCGCGCACTGGAATGTGCGGTTGTGCAGCGGGCGGCGCAGAACGCAACGGCGCGGCAAAAAGCCGAGATCAGGCGGCTTTGTGATCAATTGATCGCAGATGTTGATGCGGGCCTGCCATGGCGCCGTGCCGATGCGGCCTTTCACAGCGCGATCTACGAAGCGTCGGGCAATCCGATGTTCGGGCAGATTCTGCAAAATCTGGATCAGGCGTTTGAACGGTCGCAAGAGTCGCCCTTTGGTCGTGACGCGTTCGGGCTGCTGTCTTTTCCGCTACACCGCCGTCTGGCCGAAGCCATCGCAGCTGGCGACCCGCACGAGGCGTTTCTGGCCATCACCGATATTCTCGATTCGGTACAGGCCGAGGTTCAGTCGATCATCGCCCAAGGCGTGCGCTAACCCCCCAGCCCGTCAACCTGCGCGCAATGGGCGGGCGGACGGTTGTGGGGGGCCGCCTGCACGTCAGTGGCGATGCCCGGATGGAAATCGCCAACATCCTGCCGAGGGTTTTGGCGGCAAAGGTTACGTCACTGTCCAGACCGGGTCTGCTGCATTGGCGGCGGGGGGTTCACCCCCCCGCACCCCCGTGGGGTATTTTTGCCAAGATGAAAGGCAATTTTAATCAAATTTGATGCGATTTGGTCAGATCTTGTCGCGCCGGAACCAACCGAACCATTTGCGGCGGGGGCCATCCCCCGGTGTGACCAGCATCAACAGCGACGGGATCACGATCAGCGTCAGCACCGTGGCGAAGGCCAGCCCGTAAACCATGGCGCTGGACAAGGAAATCCACCACTGCGTCGAAGGCGCACCAAAGGTTGTTTCGTGGTTCAGCAATTCAAGGTTCAAACCGAAGGCAATCGGCAAGACGCCCAGAATGGCCGTCAGGGCGGTCAGGACCACGGGACGCGCCCGTTCGCGGCAGGTTTCCAGAATGGCCTCGATCTTGGGCATGCCTTCGTGACGCAGGGTGTCATAGGTGTCGATCAGCACGATGTTGTTGTTCACCACCACCCCGGCCAACGCGATGATCCCGATGCCCGTCATCACCACACCAAAGGGCTGGCCCATGATCATCAATCCCAACAGCACGCCGATGGTGGACATGATCACCGCAGACAGCACCAGCCAGACCGAGATGAACTTGTTGAACTGTGCCAGCAGCACCACGAAGATCAGGAACATTGCCGCGCCAAAGGCCTTGCCAAGGAAAGCCCCGGCCTCGGCCTGCTCGGCGTCTTCGCCCGCCAGTTTCCAGCGGATACCCACCTTGTCCAGCCCCGCCTTTTCAAGCTGGGTGGTGATGATGGCGCGAACAGCATCGGCCTGCACGCCTTCGCGGATGCCCGCCTGCACTGTCACGGTACGCTGACTGTCCAGACGGGTCAGCGTGCCAGTGGTGGGCGCGGCGACGCGGGTGACAAAGTTCGAAATCGGCACCGATCCGGCGGCGGTCTGAATGCGCAACTGGTCCAGCGCCATGATGGTCCGTTGATCTTCGGGCAGACGCAGCACGATATCAACGGAATCATCCGACCCTGCCGGGCGGAAATCAGACAGCTTCAAGCCGCCCGTCACCAGTTGCACCATGGCCCCGACCGTGCTGGGCGCAATGCCATAGCGGGCGGCGGCGGCACGATCCACGCGCAGTTCCCAATCCACGCCGGGGGGCGGCAGGCCGCTGTCGACATCAATCACATCCGCCACCGCCGAAAGCTTGTCGGCCACTTGCCGCGCCACATCGTTCAAGCCCGAGGGATTGGCGGCCGAGAGTTGAATCTGGATGGCTTTGCCGGTGGGCGGACCCGCCTGTGGCACCGACACTTCGATGTCCACGCCCGGAATACCCACCATGGCCACCCGCAGATCGGCCAGAATTGCGTTGGCGTTCTTGCGTTCGCGCCAATCGACGAACTCGTACTGAATAACCCCGATCACATCGGCAGCCACTTCATTGCCTGCGCCGCCCGCCTTGCCCGAGCGGGTGTAAACCGTGGCAATGCCCGGCCAGCCCAGAATCCGCTGCTCGGCCTGTTTGACCAGGGCGTCCTTTTCGTCGATCGAAAGGTTGCCACGCGCCTTGACGTACAACAGGCCGAATTCAGGCTCGACATTGGGAAAGAATTCCACGCCGCTGCCATATTTGCCATAGCCGACCGGCACGGCGATCAAAAGACCGATGGCCAGAAACAGCACGATGAAGGGGTGGCGCACGGCGCGCGCGACGACCCACATATAGGGGCCATCCCTGGTTTGCGGCGGCTCTTTGAACGGCTTGGCGATCAACGCGCCCAGGGTTGGCACGAAGATCAGCGCATAAAGCAGCGACGCCGACAGCGTGACGATCAGGGTGATCGGCATGTATTTCATGAACTCGCCGACGATCCCGGGCCAGAACAGCAGCGGCGAAAAAGCGGCGATGCGGGTCAGAGTGGCAGAGATCACCGGGCCGGCCATGCGGTGCGAGGCCAGGGCAAAGGCCTCACGCTTGGGCATGCCTTCGGACATGCGGCGTTCCGCGAATTCGGTCACGATGATGGCATCGTCCACCAGCATCCCCACCGCCAGGATCAGCGAGAACAGCACAACGATGTTCACCGTAAATCCGAACAGCGACAGCGCCAGCATCCCCATCAGGAACGAGGCCGGAATCGCCAGCCCGATCAGAATCGAGGCGCGCCCCGAAAGCGCGTAAAGGATCACGATGAACACAAGGATCACCGCCGTCAGCACCGAGTTTTGCAGATCGGCCAGCAATTGCCGGATGTCTTTCGACTTGTCCTGACTGAAGGTGACTTCGGTGCCCGCAGGCAGCAGGGCCTTGAATTCTTCGGTGATTTTCTTGACGCTGTCGACCGTCTCGATCAGGTTTGCGCCGGTGCGCTTTGACACTTCGATGGCGACAGCAGGCACACCGTCCAGACGGGTGATGGTGACAGGGTCTTTGTGTGTGGCGCGGATTTCCGCCAGATCAGAGGCCTTCACCACAGCGGCCCCGTTCGAGATGATCGGCAGGTTCGCCACATCTTCGGCGGTTTCGATCAGCGACGGCACTTTGATGGCATAGCGGCCCTCGGCCCCTTCCAGCGCGCCAGCGGCGACCAGCTGGTTGTTGGCGTTGAAACCCGCAATCATCACATCGGGGCGCAGGCCATACGAGGCCAGTTTGCCCGGATCAATGATCACCTCGACCAGATCATCGCGCACACCTTGCAGGGCAGCGTCCAGAACCGGGGGCAGTTCTTCGATGCGGTCGCGCAATTCGCGCCCTGCGGCGGCCAGCACGCGCTCGGGCACATCGCCCGACAGGGTGATGACCAGCACCGGAAATTCCGAGATGTTGACCTCGTTGACCGAGGGCTCATCCACGCCCTGCGGCAGTTCGCGCCGGGCCTGACTGACCTTGTTGCGGACGTCTTCCAGCGCCTTGTCCAGATCGGCCCCGGCCTGAAACTCCAACAAGACGTTGCCGCCGCCCTGATAGGCGGTTGACGACATCTTCTTGATGCCGGTGATGGATTTCAGCGCGGTTTCCATCGGGCGCAGCAACAGCCGCTCGCTGTCTTCAGGAGAGATGCCCGAGTAGCCCATGCTGACGTAGATGATGGGGATCTGAACGTCCGGCTCGGCCTCTTTGGGGATGTTCATATAGGCCATCGCCCCGGCCAGCATCAGGAACACCAGCACCGACAGCGTCAGGCGGGCATTGGCAATCGCCGTTTCAACGATTTTCATTCTTGCACCGTGGTGGCTTCGGTCACGATGACCTGCTCGCCATCGCGCACCAGATCCTGGCCCGCCACGATGATGCGCACATCGGCAGGGACACCCGCCACGATCAACCCGGCCTCGGTGTCGTCAATGATTTCCACTGCGATGAATTGCGCAAGATTGTCAGCGCCGACAACCCGCAGCCCCACTTCTCCCTGGTCGTTCAAGGTGATCACCGAGCGAGGCACGGTAACTGTTGCCACCGGGGCCGCGTACAGTTCGACCTGTGCGGTCATGCCAGCCGGAATGGCCGCGCTGGGGTTTGGGAAGGCGATTTCCACCGGGAAGGTCCGGGTTGCCGCCGGGGCCTCACGGGCGA
>CAZCFC010000189.1:0-389 GCA_964497815.1 uncultured Cypionkella sp. | reverse complement strand
CGGTGTGCAATGACCAGTGTCGTGCGTCCCAGCATGGCTACTTCAAGCGCACCTCGCCGGTCAGCTTTGTGCCATTCACCAAAAGGACGCTGGCCTTCGAACCGGGCATGACATGGCCGATGTCCAGTTCACTGACCTCGGCGCGCACGATGATCGGATCCAGTGACAGGATGGTGGCGACCGGGGCTCCTGATTGCACCCATTCGCCCATTTCGACCTCGACCGTATCGACCAGACCCGCGAAGGGTGCTTTCAGCTCCAACCGGTCCACCGCAGCGCGGGCCAAGGTCAGTTCGGCCTCGGCCGCATCGCGGGCCGAACGGGCGCTGGTGACCTGGATTTCGGGCTTGTTGCCGCGCGCGAACAGGTCTTCTGCGACCTTCAACTCG
>CAZCFC010000188.1:0-6207 GCA_964497815.1 uncultured Cypionkella sp. | reverse complement strand
TCATCGACCACCATATGCTGGTCGGCGGCATCAAGACCAAGAACCCGATCGACATTACCATCCGCCCGCTGGCCTGCACCGCAACCATCATGCACGACCTGATGGGTGCCGATGTGGCGATAGCTCCGAAAGCGATCAAGGGCGCGATGCTGACCTGCATCCTGTCCGACACGCTGGAGTTCCGCAGCCCCACCACCACGCCGCATGACCGCGCCGTGGCCGAAAAACTGGCCGCCGATCTGGGCATTTCCATTCCCGCCTTTGCCGCTGAAATGTTCGCCGCCAAGTCCGATGTGTCGTCCTTCTCGGACGCCGCCTTGCTGCGGATGGACAGCAAGGAATACAACGTCGCCGGCAAAGAGCTGCGCGTTTCGGTTCTTGAAACCACCTCGCCCGCAACCGTCTTGTCACGCAAGGCATCCTTGATGGAGTCGATGGTGGGCGTGGCCAAAGAGGACGGCGCCGATCAGGTGCTGCTGTTCGTCATCGACATTCTGAACGAAGAAGCAACGCTGCTGGTCCCGAACGATCTGGTGAAACAAATGGCCGAAGCGTCGTTCGGTGTGAACGTCACGGGTGACACCGTGGTCATCCCCGGACTGATGAGCCGCAAGAAGCAGATCATCCCGGCGCTGAAACTCTGACGCAGGCATCCGGTGCGGAATAGGGGGGCCAGAGGAAACTCTGGCCCCTTGATATTTTCTGATTGCAGCGCGCGCCGCGTCGGGACAGAAAAAGGACAGATACCTGACGCGAACCCGACGCAGACCAGACGCCAGAATGCGCCCCGAAAGGCCCCCAAATGACCCAGATCATCGCCAGCCTGTCGCAAATTTCCAGCCGCTATGACGCGGTGCTGTGCGATCTGTGGGGCTGTCTGCACAATGGCAAAACCCCGTTCCCAGAGGCGGTTGCGGCCCTTCAGGCCTTCCGGGCGCGTGGGGGCAAGGTGATCCTGCTGACCAACGCACCGCGGCCGAATATGTCTATTATCAAACAGTTAGACGCCATGTCTGTGCCCCGGGATGCCTGGGATCAGGTGGTCAGCTCGGGCGATGCCAGCCAATATGCCATGTTGACAGGGGCGGTGGGGGATCGGGTGTTTCACATCGGCGCGCCCAAGGATGAGACATTCTTCACCGATTTCTCCGATGATCTTCAGGCCCTTGCGGCCGCCAGCCAAATCACCCGCGTGGCCCTGAAAGACGCCACCGGAATCGTCTGCACCGGCCTTGCCGACGATCTGACAGAGACACCCGACGACTACCGCGCCACCCTTCTGATGGGAAAGAACCTTGATTTGCCAATGCTTTGCGCCAATCCAGACATCATCGTCGATATGGGCGACAAGCGGCTTTATTGCGCGGGCGCCTTGGCTGCCGACTACCAAGCGATGGGGGGAACCGCGCTCTATTACGGCAAACCGCACCCCGCCATCTACGATCTTGCCCGTCGCCGCCTTGCAGCAATGGGCGTGAAAGAAGATGCCGGAATCCTATGTATCGGTGATGGGATCGGCACCGACGTACAGGGCGCGATGTCCGAAGAACTGGACGCGCTTTTCGTCACCGGGGGCATCGCGGCAGCCGAATTTGGGGCTGATTCCTCTAACCCGAACAAAGACTTGCTGGAAGACTGGCTGCAGGCACAGATGCAGTCTCCGACATTCTCGATTGGCCATCTTCGCTAACGGCGCAGTAACAAAATTACGCCCAGACGATGATTTTCGCACAATTCATGCGCAAGCTAATTGCGCTGCGTTGCGGCATTTGCTAGGCTGCGCGGGGATATTCAAGGGATTCGGCCCATGCTCGACAACCACCCCCGCGGCACAATCTGCATAGAAGACCTTGAAATAGGCATGACCCGGTCATTGCGCAAAACCGTAACCGACCGGGATATAAGCCTTTTTGCCGAAGTCTCGACCGACAGAAACCCCGTCCACCTGGACGAATCCTATGCCCAGGACACGATTTTCCAGGGCCGCATCGCCCATGGCATGCTGACTGCGGGCTTGATTTCTGCCGTGATCGGCGAACAGCTTCCCGGCCATGGTACTGTTTATCTTGGACAATCCCTGAAGTTCCTTGCCCCTGTCCGGCCCGGCGACACCGTTGACGCCCATGTCACGGTCACCGCGATTGACCATTCCCGGCGCAGGGTCACTCTTGAAACCCACTGCGCGGTGGGCAATACCGTTGTCTTGAAAGGTGAGGCGCTGGTTCTGGCGCCAAGCCGCAAGTTCGACTAGGGGGCGTGGGCCCCACCCCGGGGAAAGATGCAGATAGTCAAGCATTGGCAAGGACTTAGCCAACAGGCGCGTGGCGCATCCGTGGCGATGGGCAACTTTGATGGCGTCCATCTGGGCCATCAAGCGGTGATTGATCTGGCACGCCCGCATGGTCCCTTGGGCATTCTGACCTTCGACCCCCATCCGCGTGAGTATTTTGCGCCAAACGCCCCGGCCTTCCGCCTGATGAACGCCGAAACCCGCGCCAACCGCCTGGCGAAGCTGGGGGTGCAACACCTTTACGAACTGCCCTTCGACGCCACCATGGCCAGCCTGACCCCGGACGATTTCGCGCGTCAGGTTCTGGCCGAAGGTCTGGGCGTTGCCCATGTTGTGGTCGGCGCAGATTTCTGCTTTGGCAAGGGCCGCACAGGCATGGCCAGCGACTTGCAAGCCCTTGGAAAGAAATACGGTTTTGGCGTCACGGTGGCTGATCTGGTCAAGTCCGGCGCACGTGAAATCTCATCAACCGCCATCCGGCAGGCTTTGGCCGAAGGTCGCCCTCGCGACGCGCAGGCGATGTTGGGCCACTGGCATCGCATCGACGGTGAGGTGATCCACGGCGAAAAACGTGGCCGCGAGTTGGGCTACCCGACCGCCAACATGTCCGTAAACGGTCTGCATTTGCCAAGACTGGGCGTCTATGCGGTCAAGGTTGATGTGTTGACCGGCCCGCAAGCCGGAAGCTATCTGGGCGCCTCCAGCATCGGCGTGCGGCCGATGTTTGGTGAAAACACTCCGAACCTTGAAACCTATATATTTGATTTCAAAGGTGATCTTTACGGCCATCACCTGTCGGTCGCCCTGATTGACTATCTGCGCCCCGAGATGAAGTTTGATGGGCTTCCGGGCTTGCTGTCCCAGATGGCCGCCGATTGCCAACAGGCCCGCACGATTTTGACCGCACTCTAGGCCTTCCCTTTTCCCGCCCGAACCGTCACTTTGTGCCTATGACAAATCTGCGCCCGAAGTTCTGGGAAACTATTCCCCTCAAGAAAATGACCGCCCCCGAATGGGAGGCGCTCTGTGATGGCTGCGGCAAGTGCTGCCTGAACAAGATCGAATATGAAGACACCGGCGAAGTGGAATACACCCGTGTCGCCTGCCGGTTGCTGGATGGGCCAAGTTGCCGATGTTCCAACTATGCCAACCGCTTTGCCCATGTGCCCGAATGCGTGCGCCTGAACCCCAAGACATTGAAACGCATCGCTTATTGGCTGCCAGCAAGCTGTGCCTACAAGCTGCTGGAACAGGGCAAACCCCTACCGGACTGGCACCCCCTGCTGACCGGAGATCCGGAATCGACCCATACCTCGGGCCATTCGATGCGCGATCAGACCGTGTCCGAGGCCGTGGTGTCCGAAGACGATTGGGACGATTACATCATTCAGGAAGAGCTGTGATGTTTTTCACGTCCGATAACGCCTCTGGGGCCGCACCCGAAATCATGGCCGCCCTGCTGCGGGCGAATGGGGGCTTTGCCCGCGGATATGGCGCGGATGACATCATGGGCCGGGTGACGGCGCAGCTGCGGGCGGTGTTCGACCACCCCGAAGCTGCCGTTTATCTGGTTTCAACTGGCACAGTCGCCAATTCCCTTGCCCTGGCATGCCACACGCGGCCATGGGAGGCGGTTTTTGCCCATACCGACGCTCATATCGCCGTCGACGAATGCGGCGCACCCGAGTTTTACACCGACGGGGCCAAGCTGATCGGGGTTGACGGCGCGCATGGCAAGATGACGCCTGAAACTTTACGCCAAGCGCTTGATCGCATTGGGGAGTCCGGCGTGCATGGCGTGCAGCGCGGCATGGTTTCCATCACCAATGTCACCGAAGCGGGCACGGTCTACAGCCCTGCCGAGATGGCGGCACTGGTGAATGTGGCGAAATCAAAGGGGCTGCCCTGCCATCTGGACGGCGCGCGCTTTGCCAACGCCCTTGTGGCCACAGGGTCCACCGCATCCGAAATGACCTGGCGGGCAGGCATCGACGTGGTGTCGTTCGGTGGCACCAAGAACGGCTGTCTGGGGGTTGAAGCTGTGGTGTTTTTCGACCCGGCGAAGGCCTGGGAGTTTGAATTGCGGCGCAAGCGCGGCGGCCACCTGTTGTCCAAGCACCGCTATCTGTCGGCGCAGATGGAGGCCTATCTGCAAGATGATCTGTGGCTGCAACTGGCCGGACGCGCCAATGCCATGGGTGCGCGGTTGGCCAAGGCAATCACAGAGGTGCCGGGCGTGACGCTGAAACATCCGGTGCAGGCCAACATGATGTTTCCAGAATGGTCCGTGGGCACACATGCAAAGCTGCAGGCGGCGGGGGCCAACTACTACGACATGCCTGCCCCGCCAGACCGCGAAGGCGCGCGTCTGGTCACATCCTGGAACACGACAGAGGCCGACGTGGACGGCTTTGTACAGGCGTTGCGGGCCTAACAGGCGTCCAGATGCGCCTGCACCATCGGCGCTATGGCAGAGGCATGGGTGATCGACACCATGTGTGCCGCGCCAGGCACCGACAGCCGCCGCACCTGCGGCAGCCGCCGCGACAGTTCATCGTGCACGGCGACAATGATCGGCGGGCTTTCGGCCCCTTCAATCAGCAGCACCGGAATTCCCAAGGATTCCAATCCCATATAGCGCAACAGTCCGGCGGCATCCTCTAGCAGAAATGGGTTCTGCGCCACGATCAAATGAATCCGGTCCACCATATAGCTGCGGCTTTTTTCCGGCAGATCGGCAAAGGACGCACCATTGCCCCAGAGACCATGAAACAGCGCCGCCGCCTGATCGCGCTGCCCGGCGCGCACCAGATCGGCAAATTCCAGATGGGCGGCGCGGAAGGGCGGATAGGCGGGATGTTCGGCAGCACGGGCTGCGGCGAAGATCACCGGCTCCACCAAGGTCAGGCTGCGCACCAGATCAGGACGTTCCAACGCCACGCGCAAGGCCACCGTCCCGCCAAAGGAATGGCCAAACAGGTCAATCGGGGCGCCCTGCCCCAGACTTTCGGCCATCGCAATGCTGGCATGGGTGGCGGTGCCATGCAGGTCGGCCTGCCCGTCCCAATCGGTCGCGCGGCCATGGCCCGACTGATCGGTGGCGGTGATGGTAAACCCGGTCAACAGTTCGGCCAGCGGGCCCCAGGCCCCTGCATGTGCCAGACTGCAATGCAGGGCCAGAACCGGACGGTCGGCACCGCGGTTCCACTGCCGATAAGGCGGCAATGCGGGTTGAAAGTGATCTTCAGGCATTCAAAGCTTTCCGGACAGGTGCAGATCAAGGTCGTCCAACCGATCCTGACCCCAGAACCGCTCATCGCCAACGATGTAGAACGGGACGCCGAATACACCACGCGCCACGGCCTCTTCAAGGTTTGCCATGTAGGTTTCGGCGGCCATCAGCATGTATTTGTCGGCAATCTTCGGATCAAAGCCGTGTACGGCAAGAATATCCTGCACCACTTCGTCTTCGGCGATATTGCGCCCCTCGGCCCAGACGGCGCGGGGGAACGCCTGCACCAGCCCAGCCAGATCACCACCGCCAACCGACGCCGCCGCAATGATGGCATAGGACGCGGGGGCGGGGTTCACCGGAAAATGAGGCGGCTGCAAATCAAGCGGCAGCCCCTGACGGACCGCCGTGCGCCGCAATTCCTGCAAACGGTACGCCTTGCGGCTGTCATGCCGGTCGGCCAGCACCTGCCCCCCGGTGCGCGGGAACAAGGCGGGGGCGTTGATCGGAATATAGCGGATGGTTGCCCCATGCCGCGCTGCGATTTCCTCCAGCCGATTGCCGGCCAGATAGCAAAAGGGCGAAATCGCCGCATGGAAGTAGTCGATCTGCGGCATTTGCGGCCCCTTGCGGCTTGGAAGGTTTGCAAGACCCTAGCCGGGTGATAAGCGGTGTCAACAATCCG
>CAZCFC010000187.1:0-6336 GCA_964497815.1 uncultured Cypionkella sp. | reverse complement strand
CCTATGTGGATGCGGCGGGGGCAAATGATTTGCGCTGGCGGGTGACTTTGGCCGAAGGTGTGACCAGTTGGCAGGTTGTGGACGCGTTGAAACGGGCTGACTTTCTTGAGGGGACGATTGACACTGTGCCGGACGAGGGCACGCTGTCGCCCGACAGCTATGAAGTGGAAAAAGGGTCTGCCCGCGCCGATCTGATCGCGGAAATGACCGCGCGCCAGACCGCGACGCTGACGGAACTGTGGGCGACGCGGGCCGAGGGTCTGCCCTACGAAACACCGGCCGAGGCGCTGATCATGGCCTCGATCGTTGAAAAGGAAACCGGCATTCCCGAAGAGCGCAAGCAGGTGGCCAGCGTCTTTATCAACCGGTTGCGCGATGGGATGAAGTTGCAGACCGATCCCACGGTGATCTATGGCCTGACCAAGGGCGAGGGGGTGTTGGGGCGTGGCTTGCGGCAAAGCGAGGTGCGGCGCGAGACTTTGTGGAACACCTATGTGATCGACGGGCTGCCGCCGACCCCGATTGCGAACCCCGGGCGGCTGAGCATCGAGGCGGCGCTGAACCCGGATACCACGAAATACGTGTTCTTCGTGGCGGATGGGACCGGGGGGCATGCCTTTGCCGAAACCTTGGCGCAGCACAACGAAAACGTCGCCAAATGGCGCGAGATCGAAAAGCAGCAGGGGCTGACCCAAGGCGCGACCGGCGTTCAAGGCGATTGACCTTGTGCCCGGGCGGCGGCAAGGGCGGGGGGCCTGCAGGCATCCCAGCCTTGTGGCGTGGCTTTCTGGATATTTGACCACCGAGGATGACACGTTCCGCAAGATTGCCGGGATCCGCGATGCGGCTTTGACGTGGATGCCTGCGGGGGCTGGCGTCCTTGACATACCGACGGGCGCGGGCGTAGCCTTTGGGCATTGAATATTCAAAGGCTTTGCCATGCCCGGATTACCCGCCGCACGTGTGACGGATATGCACACCTGCCCGATGTGCATGGGGGCACCGCTTCCGATTATTCCGCCTGCGGCCTTGAATGTGTTCATCGGCGGGTTGATTGCCGCGCGGATGACCGATCTTTGTACCTGCGTCGCCCCCATTCCCGTGCCTGTGGATGCAATCATTTTCGGGTCTCCGACGGTTTTGATCGGCAAGCTGCCTGCGGCGCGGATGACGGACCCGACGGTCAAGGGCGGGATGATCCTGCCGCCCTGTTGCCCCACGGTGATGATCGGGATGGTCGGGTTTGCGGACCCGACCGTGATCGTGCCGGGTGTCCTTAATCTGGTCTGCGGCAAGCTGCAAAAGGCGCGCGACAAGATCAAGAAGGCCAAGGCGCGGGCCTTGATGGCGGGCAAGACCTATACCGAGGGGCCGGGCGGTCTGCCTGCGGGAGTGCGCGAGGCGACACAGGCCGATCTGCAAAAGCTGGGTCTGCATGATGGCGTCAACGATATGACAAAGATCAGGGACAGTGATTTCGGGTGCAAGGTGTTTGTGGAAACGGACCCTGTGACCCGGGCGGAAAGCTATGTGGTGGCATTCAAGGGCACCACGCCGACCAGCCCCGACGACTGGGGCGCCAATCTGGCGCAGGCATTGGGGATGGACAGCGCGTATTACAACCAGGCCATGCTGATTGGACAGGTTGCCAGCGAGATGGCTCCGGGGGCGGTGCATTACGTCGGTCATTCGCTGGGTGGGGGGATGGCCTCGGCGGCGGCAGCGGTGGCGAAGTCGACGGCGACGACGTTCAATGCGGCTGGGGTGAACCCGAAAACCGTTGCGCGGCGCGGCAAGGAACTGGCTGATGCGGCGGTCGACGCCTATTTCGTCGATGGCGATATTCTGAGCGGCATTCAGGATACGCTGCCCGTGGCCGAAGCGGTGGGCCATCGGATTGCATTGCCGCCCGCGCCCGAAACCATGGCGACCAAGGCGAAAGAGGCCGCCATCGGGTCTGGTGCCGGGGCCGCTGTGGCTGCCATGACCGGGCCGCCTGGCGGGGGTCTGCGGGGGCTTGGGGTGAAAAAGGTTGTGGAGGGCGTGCGCAAGCATGGCATGGACGAGGTGGTTGCGGCGATTGATCAGGAAGCGGATAAAATCCAGCAGGAAATGATCAAGGCCGGGTGCATATGATCTTGTTGCGCCGGGCGGTGGTTGCTGCGATCGGACTGGCTTTGGCCGGATGGGAAATGGGAAGGCAGGGAATGGCAGGCGCAGAGGCAAAGCCGGACATAAAGGAATTGGGGCCGGACGGCTTGCCGATCATCTTCTGGCGCATCAAGCAGGAAAACGAGGCTGCGGTGCTGGCGTTGATCAATGCGGGCGCGGACATCGAGGCGCAGGGTTATCATGGGTCCACGCCCTTGCTGACTGCGGCGATGCTGGCCAACTGGCCGTTGGTGGGGGCGCTGATCGAACGCGGGGCGAATGTGGGGGCGGTGGACCGGCTGGGCTATAACCTGCCGTATCTGACCACGCAGAACAATCCGCCCGCCGATACCCCCAATGGTGCGGCCTTGCAGGCGGTGCGGGTGTATCTGAACGAACGGCTGATGCTGGAGCGGGTCTACAAGCCCGCAGAGGTACGTGATTTGTTGACCAAAGGGGCCTGGCCGCCGAAGTGATGCAACCTGAGCGAATGTTCTTGACTTTGCGTACGCCCTAAAGTACATATTCTGCATGCTAGAAGAAATGGGCGAACGGCTCGGGGGGAACCTCGCAGCCGTTTTTTCATTTTGCTCGTGCGGGGGGCATGAGAGGCGGATCAAGCAGGAATGACGATACATTTCTCTACGGGTGAGGCGCCGCAAGTCGATCTGCTGGCGGCAACAGAGCAACTTTTCCACGAAACGGCGCAAGAACTGGCACGGGCGCTGATCGCGATCAGGGCGGGGCATTTCGATGAGGTCAAGGGGGCCAGTCAAACGGTTCGCGACCTGAAGGCGGCGTTTCAGATGGTTATGGATGAAAGGGCACGTTTTGATAAACTTCGTAAACAGGTTGCCGGAAGTGTCGGGGCCGGAGAGCTTGACCTTGGCGCGGCGCGCGATGAGATCGGGCGCAGACTGGCTCGTCTCCGCGACGCCAGCGGATGTTGATGCGTTTCTGAAGGGGCTAAGTGACAATGCCTTGGCCGCCTTGCCCTGGATGTTTGATTTTTGGGCACTGCCGCATCAGTTGCCACCCGAGGGCGCGTGGAAAACCTGGGTGATCATGGGCGGGCGTGGGGCGGGGAAAACCCGCGCAGGTTCGGAATGGGTGCGCTCGGAGGTGGAGGGTGCCGCACCGGGCGATGCGGGGCGGTCGCGCCGGGTGGCATTGGTGGGCGAAACCATTGATCAGGTGCGCGAGGTGATGATCTTTGGCGACAGCGGGATATTGGCCTGTTCCCCGCCTGATCGTCGGCCGCAGTGGGAGGCCACGCGCAGGCGGCTGGTCTGGCCGAATGGTGCGGTGGCGCAGGTGTTTTCGGCCTTTGATCCGGCCAGCCTGCGGGGGCCGCAGTTTGATGCGGCTTGGGTGGATGAGCTGGCAAAGTGGCCCAAGGCGGATGAGGCCTGGGAGCAATTGCAGTTTGCGCTGCGGCTGGGCGACAATCCGCGGCAGGTGGTGACGACCACCCCGCAGAACGTGACGGTTCTGAAGTCGATCCTGAAAAACCCGTCAACCGTGATCACCCATGCGCCCACGGATGCCAACCGGGCCTATCTGGCGGCGTCGTTTCTGGACGAGGTCAGGACGCGCTATGCCGGCACGCGGACGGGGATGCAGGAGCTTGAGGGGTTGTTGATCGAGGATGTGCAGGGTGCGCTGTGGACCACGGCGATGCTTGAGGCGGGGCGGCTGAGTGTAGCGCAAGACTTGTCGCGCATTGTGGTGGCGGTGGACCCGCCGGTGACGGGGCACGGCAAATCGGATGAATGCGGCATCGTGGTGGTGGGCGCGATCACCGAGGGCCCGCCGCAGAACTGGCGCGCTGTGGTGCTGGAAGATTGCAGCGTGCAGGGCGCGTCTCCGGATCAATGGGCGCGGGCGGCGATTGCGGCGATGGAGCGGCACAAGGCGGACCGGCTGGTGGTCGAGGTCAATCAGGGTGGCGACATGGTGGCATCGGTGGTGCGCGGCATTGACGCGCTGGTGCCGATGCGGTCGGTGCGGGCGACCAAGAACAAGGTGGTGCGGGCGGAACCTGTGGCGGCCCTTTATGAACAGGGTCGCGTTGCGCATCTGCGGCACCTTGGGGCGCTGGAAGAGCAGATGTGCAAGATGACGGCGCAGGGCTATCTGGGCCGGGGCAGCCCGGACCGGGTAGACGCGCTGGTCTGGGCCTTGACCGAATTGATGGTGGAGCCCGCCGAGAACTGGCGCGCACCACAGGTGCGCAGTTTGGGGTGATGAGCGCCCGGAAACGCCCCTGTGGGGCGTTTCAGCGAAGAACGCCCGCCCCCGTGGGCGGGCCGGGAAGGCCCACCCCCAAAACCACAACGGGCGTGCCACGTCGCACCGGCCAGGCCCCCTCCCCACACCCCGGCCGCAGGGGCCTGCGCCGTCGTGCATCGGGGCCGGGCCTGACGTTGCGGCCGCCCCTTCGGGGAAAGCCGTCTTTTCTGACGCGGCGAATTTGGGGGGGCGGGGCAGCGTACGCTGCTCTGAAGGTCTGTAAACTTTTCATCAATATAAATCCGTTCAGACAAGCCAGTCAGCCAGAATACGTAGGGTTGGCGGGCTGCTGGAAACAGGAGCTTTGCAGAATGGTGTTCGATTTCCTGAAACGCGCGCCAGAGGTGGCGGTGGTGCCCATGGGCGAGAAGAAGGCCTCGGCCACTGGGCGCGTTGTGGCCTGGGGGACGTCCGGCAGGGTGGCGTGGAGCCCGCGCGATCTGGTGTCGCTGGCGAAATCGGGGTTTCAGGGCAACCCGATGGGGTTTCGGGCGGTCAAGCTGATTTCCGAGGCGGCGGCGGCTTTGCCATTGATCTTGCAAGACAATGAGCGCCGCTATGACACCCACCCGGTGCTGGACCTGATCCGGCGTCCGAATGGTGCGCAGGGACGGGCCGAGTTGTTCGAGGCGATCTACGGGCATCTTTTGCTGTCTGGCAATGCCTACATCGAGGCGGTGCCCGGTTTGGATAAGTTGCCCGGTGAATTGCATGTGCTGCGGTCGGACCGGATGGCCTTGGTGCCCGGTGCGGATGGCTGGCCGGTGGCCTATGACTATTCGGTGGGCGGGCGGACGCATCGGTTTGCAATGACGGCGGATCTGCAGCCGATCTGCCATATCAAGACCTTTCATCCGCAGGACGACCACTATGGCTTTAGCCCCTTGCAGGCGGCTGCGGTGGCGATTGATGTGCATACCAGTGCCTCAACCTGGTCGAAGGCGCTGTTGGACAATGCGGCGCGGCCTTCGGGGGCGATTGTCTACAAGGGCGGCGACGGGCAGTCGCAACTGAGCAATGATCAGTACGACCGGCTGGTGACGGAAATGGAAACGCATCATCAGGGCGCGCGCAATGCCGGGCGGCCGATGTTGCTGGAAGGCGGGTTGGACTGGAAGCCGATGGGGTTCAGCCCGTCCGATATGGAATTCCAGAAGACCAAAGAGGCGGCAGGACGCGAGATTGCCATCGCCTTTGGCGTGCCGCCGATGCTGATGGGGATCCCGGGCGACGCCACCTATGCCAATTACCAAGAGGCGAACCGGGCATTTTACCGGCTGACCGTGCTGCCGTTGGTGGCACGGGTGACGGCCGGAATTTCGCATTGGCTGTCGGTGTTTACCGGTGAAGTGGTCGAATTGCGCCCCGATCTGGACCAGATCCCGGCGCTGGCTGCCGAACGCGATCAGCAATGGGCGCGGGTGGGGGCGGCCGATTTCCTGACCCCCGCAGAAAAGCGGGTGATCCTGGGTCTGCCGCGCTTGGCGGAGGACGAATGACGCCGCCGCGCAAGGGGGCCGAGGGGTCGCGCTATCTGTATGACAGTTTCGACGCGGCAGCCGCCCGGATCGAAGCGAACGAACGCGTGGCCGATGAGCGTTGGGCCGCGCTGGATTACCGGCTTGAGCAGATTGATGCGGTGCTGGAGCGGTTGGAAAAACGGATTTGGGTCGGGGTTTATGGGGTGGCGGCGTTCTTGCTGGCACAGATGGCCGAAACCCTGATCCGGGCGGCGGGACAGTGAAAGGGAACACGATGACGGTGGTGACGCAAGGGGCGCCAGAGCGCAAGTACCATCAGCCCGAGGCGGGGTTGACGGTGACGGATGGCGCGGTGGTGGCGGGCTATGCCAGCCTGTTCGGGGTGCGCGATCAGGGCGGCGACGTGGTGCAG
>CAZCFC010000186.1:0-6347 GCA_964497815.1 uncultured Cypionkella sp. | reverse complement strand
TGGGCAAAACCACGCTGGCGCAGATCATGGCGCGCGAGTTGGGGGTGGGGTTTCGGATGACCTCCGGCCCGGTCCTGGCCAAGCCCGGCGATCTGGCGGCGATCCTGACCAATCTGGAACCGCGCGATGTGCTGTTCATCGACGAGATTCACCGTCTGTCCCCGGTGGTGGAAGAGGTTCTGTACCCGGCGATGGAGGATTTTGCGCTGGATCTGGTGATCGGGGAGGGGCCAGCAGCGCGCACGGTGCGGATCGAGTTGCAGCCCTTCACGCTGGTCGGGGCCACGACGCGGCTGGGGTTGCTGACCACTCCGCTGCGCGACCGCTTTGGCATCCCGACCCGGTTGCAGTTCTATACCGAGGATGAGCTGGATCTGATCGTGACCCGGGGCGCGCGACTGCTGGGAATTCCGTCTGATCCCGATGGCACCCGCGAGATTGCCAAGCGCGCGCGCGGCACGCCCCGGATTGCCGGGCGATTGCTGCGCCGCGTGGTGGATTTCGTGACGGTCGAAGGCGATGGCCGTCTGACCCGCGCCATTGCCGACCGCGCGCTGACCCGGCTGGGGGTGGACCATATCGGGCTGGATGGTGCGGATCGGCGCTATCTGATGTTGCTGGCGGAACATTATGGCGGCGGGCCGGTGGGCGTGGAAACCATTGCGGCGGCGCTGTCCGAAGCGCGCGATGCGATTGAAGAGGTGATCGAGCCGTATCTGCTGCAACAGGGCCTGCTGCAACGCACCCCGCGCGGGCGGATGCTGGCGGCACGAGCCTGGCGGCATCTGGGTCTGGATGCGCCGCGCCCGCCCGGGCAAAGCGATCTGTTTGAGGGGTAGGCCGCCAAGGCAGGGGGCTTTCCGCCCCCTCTGGGCTGAAGCCCATTCACCCCCGAGGGTATTTGAGACAAGGCGAAAGCCCTTTCAGACTGGCCCAAATATCCCCGCCGGAGGCGCATGTTTGATCCGGGGATGCCGCTGCATGGTTGAGCCCGCAGTGCCGCCGCGCTATCGGTGGGCAAGGAAACGGAGGCCGAAATGACGCCAGAGCAGGTTCAGGCAGTGTTCACCCGCAGCGACGGGCAGTATCTGTTCGCGCGTTGGGGGCGGGCAATCGTGCCGGTGGTGTTCGGACTGGACGACGCAACGCTGCCGGTGATGAAGGGGGCGATCGAGGCTGTGGTGGGGCTGGCGGGGCATGAGATTGCCGCCGCCGATCCCGAGCTGGGCGCGAACCTGATGGTGTTTTTCTTCCGCGATTGGGCAGAATTGCCCGATGTGCCCAATCTGGCAAAGCTGATCCCGGATCTGGTGCCCTTGTGCGCGCGGCTGCATGCGGCGGGGGCGAACCAGTACCGGGCGTTCCGCTTTGATCCGGCGGGGGCGATCAAGGCGGCGTTTGTGTTCGTGCGCATGGACGCGGCGTTGGACGCGGTGCCGGCCGATGTGCTGGCGCTGTCGCAGGCGGTGCAGGTGATCCTGTTGTGGTCTGACCGGGCCTTTGCCGAACGCTCGCCCTTGGTCGATGAGGGTGCGGGTGCGCGGTTGCGGCCCGAGATTGCGGCCCTGATCCGCGCCGGATACGCGCCCTTGATGCCCGCCGTGGCCCGCGATGCGGCCCATGCCTACCGTCTGGCAGCGCGGCTGTGAAAGAGGCGGATCTGTATCCGGACCTGAAGGCCTATCTGGAGCGGCAGGGCTATACGGTGAAGGCCGAAATCGGCGCTTGCGATCTGATGGCGCGGCGGGGCGATGAACCGGCGCTGGTGGTCGAGATGAAGCTGACGTTCAGTTTGTCGCTGGTGATGCAGGGGGTGGCGCGGCAGGCGTTGTTTGAGGCTGTCTATCTGGCGGTGCCTGTGGCGGAAAAGGGCTGGAAGCTGCGGTACAAGGACATCATAGGCCTGTGTCGGCGGCTGGGTCTGGGGCTGCTGGCGGTCAAGCCGGGGCAGGGGGTAGAGGCGCATCTGGACCCCGGCCCTTATGTGCCGCGCAAATCCACGCAGCGGGCGGGGCGGCTGCTGCGAGAGTTCGAGCGCCGCGTGGGCGATCCGAACTTGGGCGGCACGACGGGGATCAAACGCATGACCGCCTATCGGCAGGACGCGTTGCGCTGTCTTGTGGCGTTGCAGGGCGGGGCTTTGAAGGCGTCGGTTGTGGCCGGAACGGCGGGGGTCGCCAGAGCGGCCATTTTGATGCGAGCCGATCACTATGGCTGGTTTGAACGGCAGGCCGTCGGGATTTACGCTTTGACGCCCAAGGGACGGGCGGCGATGCTGGACCACGCCGATGAAATTGCACGGTTGGGGGGCGCGGATGCGGCATAGTTTTGCGGTGCGGGTGTATTACGAGGATACCGATCTGGCCGGGATCGTCTATTACGCCAATTACCTGAAGTTCATCGAACGGGCGCGCACGGAATGGGTGCGCGGTCTTGGCATTGATCAGACCCGGTTGCGGGCCGAGCAGGGCATTGTCTTTGCCGTGCGCAGGGTCGAGGCCGATTATCTGCGTCCGGCAAAGTTCGAGGATGAGCTGAGCGTGACCACCGAACTGCTGGCCATCGGCGGCGCCCGGATCGAGGTGCGGCAAGAGGTTCTGCGCGCAGGTGAGCGGCTTTTCACGGCGCTGGTGGTGCTGGTATGCCTGCATGACAATGGTCATCCGGCGCGGGTGCCCGCCGATATTCGCGCGGCCTTGCAGCCTTTGCGGCACTGATCGGGCCGGTTTTTGGGCGGCAAACTGCCCGCGCACGCAGATGTGTTGGCATTCTGGTTTATTTGCGGCTAGAATCAGCCCAAAGAGGCGGCCGAAGAGCCCCGATAACAAGAGCAGGCGTAATGGAAACCGAAGCCATCGGCATGGCAGCAGAGATTGATTTCTCGTTGTTTGCCCTATTTGCACGCGCGACTTTCACGGTGAAAGTCGTGATGATCGGTCTGATGATCATGTCCTTCTGGTCATGGTCTGTCATCATCCGCAAACACATTCTGTTCCGCAAGTCGCGGGCAGAGGCGTCGGTGTTTGACCGCGACTTCTGGTCCGGAGAGCCGCTGGATGAGTTGTTCGAGAAAATCGGCACCGATCCGCAGGGGCCATCCGAAAAGATTTTCGCCGCCGGAATGCTGGAATGGCGGCGCAGCCACCGGCAGGATGGCGGGCTGATCGCCGGGGCGCAGGCCCGGATTGACCGGGCGATGGATGTCGCCATCAACCGCGAAAGCGAGCGGTTGAACAAAGGCCTGTCCTTCTTGGCCACCACGGGTTCCACTGCGCCGTTCATCGGGTTGTTCGGAACGATCTGGGGCATCAAACACTCGTTCGAGCAGATCGCCATCAGCCAGAACACCAACCTGGCCGTTGTGGCCCCCGGCATCGCCGAGGCGCTTTTGGCAACCGGCATCGGCCTGATCGCCGCTATTCCGGCGGTGGTGTTTTACAACAAGCTGAACTCGGACAGCGAGCATATTCTGGGCGGCTATGAATCCTTTGCCGACGAATTCGCCACCATCCTGTCGCGCCAGTTGGACGCCTAGGCCATGGGCGCGGGGGTGATGAAGAAATCGGGCGGGGGCGGGCGGCGCGGTCGGCGGCGTGGCAACTCTGCCGCGATGAGCGAGATCAACGTCACGCCTTTCGTGGACGTGATGCTGGTGCTGTTGATCATCTTCATGGTGGCAGCCCCGATGATGCAGGTGGGGGTGCCGATTGAACTGCCCGACACGGCGGCCAGTGCGATGCCGGATGAACAGGAAGAACCGCTGACGGTGTCGATCACCGCCGATGGGCTGTTGTTGATTCAGGATACCGAGATTTCGGATGATCAGTTGATCCCGAAGCTGACCGCCATCGCCGCCGAGCGGACATCGGACAAGGTGTTCCTGCGGGCCGATGGCGCATTGGCCTATGAGCGGGTGGCGCAGGTGATGGGGGCGCTGAATTCCGGCGGTTTCAACAATATCGGGCTGGTCACGGATGCCGGTGGCCCGGCGATGGACGGCAATTAAGGGCGTTTGATGGATCGCGGTTCAACCATCTCTGGCATCGGGCACGCAGGCCTGATCCTCTGGGTCGCCCTGGGGGAATGGCTGTTTGCGCCTGCCGATGTGCCACCGATGGAAGTGGCCAATGTCTCGATGATCTCGGAGTCGGATTTCAAGGCGCTGCAGGCGTCAGCGCCGAAGCCTGCCGAGACACCCGCCGAAAAGCCTGCCGAAGCCGCGCCCGAAGTGGTCGCCCCCGAACCCGTGCAACCCGAACTGCCGCCCGCCGAACCCCTGCCGGAACCCGCAGCACCCGAACCGGTGGAACCCGCGCCGCAGCCCGAATTGCCCGCCGAAGTGCCGGTGTCCCAGACCCCGCAGCCGATTGAAACGCCGCCCCCGGTGGCCGAGATTGCCGCCGTTGAACAGCCGATCCCAACGCCTACGGCGGATAAGAAACCCAAACCCCGCCCGATTGACCGCGTGGCCGAAACGCCGGTGGATGACGTGACTGACACGCCCGAAATCGCGGATGTGCCCACGCCCGAGATCAGCGATCAGGCCGAACCCGACGCCCCGGTCGTGACCGAGGAACAGCCCGCAGCATCCCCCGAGGAAGCAGCCCCGGTGATCGTGACCGAAGCGGTCGAAACCGAGGAAGACGCGCCACAACTGGCCCCCACGGCATCCATCCGCCCGCAATCGCGGCCCGAACGCCCCACGGAACCCGTCGAGGAACCACCAGCCGAAACCGCCGCCGAAGACACCCCGACGTCCGAGCCAGTGGCCGAAGAGCCCGTCACCGACCCCGAGGCAGATGCCATCGCGGCGGCATTGGCCGAGGCTGTGGCCGACGTGCCCGCAGAAGACCCGGCGACAGAAACGGCGGACAGCGGCGCGCAAGACCTGCCGCAAGGCCCGCCGATGAGTGCATCAGACATCGAAGGCATCCGCTCGGCCTTGGGCAAATGCTGGAACATCGGCGCGCTGTCGTCCGAGGCGACGCGCACCATCGTCACCGTGCGCGTGTCCATGCAGGAAAACGGCACGCCCGACCTTGGCACCATGAACATGACCAGCTTTGAAGGCGGCAGCGAAGAGTCCGCCAAAAAGCTTTACCAATCCGCCCGCAGCGCCATTGCGCGTTGTGGCAACAAGGGTTTCACCCTGCCGCCTGAAAAATACGACCAATGGAAAGACCTGGAACTGGTGTTCGATCCGAATGGGATGAGACTGCGTTGAAATTCCCCTGCACCCCCGCCCCGCAACCCGCCACTGTTGGCAAATGTACCAATTGAGAATGAGGACATGATGACCCTGTTCAGAACCCTCGCCGCCCCTTGCCTTGCCGTGACGCTTGGGCTTTTCGCCGGGTTTGGCTTTGCCCCCGCGATGGCGCAACCGCTGCGGATCGTGATCGACAACCCGAACATCGAGCCGATGCCCTTTGCGGTGCCCGATTTCATCGACGAGGGCGGTGCGGGTGATTTCGCCCGTGACATCTCGCGCGTGGTGGCGTTGGATCTGGCCGGAACCGGGTTGTTTCGCGAAATCGGGGCGGATGCCTACATCAGTCGTGTGACAAGCTTTGACGCGCCGATTGCCTATAACGACTGGCAGGCGATCAACACCGAGGCGCTGATCACCGGGGCCGTGCAGGCCAGCGGCGATCAGATTGTGGTGAAGTTCCGGGTGTTTGACGTGAACTCGGGCGAGCAGCTGGGCGACGGCCTGCAATTTGCGGGCACGCCGAACAGCTGGCGGCGGATGGCGCACAAGGTGGCGGATGCGGTTTATTCCCGCATTACAGGTGAGGGCGGCTATTTCGACAGCCGTGTGGTTTACGTGGCCGAAAGTGGCCCCAAGAACCAACGGCAAAAGCGGCTGGCGGTGATGGATTACGATGGCGCGAATGTCGCCTATCTGACCGACAGCAGCAGCATCGTTCTGGCTCCGCGCTTTTCACCAAGTGGCGACCGCATTCTGTTCACCTCGTACTCATCGGGCTTTCCGCAGATTTATCTGATGAATGTGGGCGATCTTTCGACCCGGTCGCTGGGAGAACAGCCCGGCACCATGACCTTTGCCCCGCGCTTTTCGCCCGATGGCGGCACCGTGGTGTTCAGCCTGGAACGCGGCGGCAACTCGGACATCTACACACTGGACATCGGGTCGGGCACGCTGTCGCAACTGACCAACGCGCCGTCCATCGAAACCGCGCCCAGCTATAGCCCCGACGGCAGCCAGATCGTGTTCGAGAGCGACCGGTCCGGCAACCAGCAGATCTATGTGATGTCTGCGGGTGGTGGTGAGGCGCGGCGCATTTCAGGCGGCGAGGGGCGCTATGGCACCCCGGTCTGGTCCC
>CAZCFC010000185.1:0-6479 GCA_964497815.1 uncultured Cypionkella sp. | reverse complement strand
TTCTGCAGATTGACAAGACGGCGGGATCACTCGCCTGAGCGGGCTTTCGTTGCGTCACATCCAGACATACTCATCATCCGCCCAAACCTTGGTGCGGATCATGAGACAACCTGACACTGACGACGCTTGGGGTGCGGACATGGCTATTGAAATCGTTGACAGCCATTGCTACCTTGATTTCTCCGACTTCCAGGACGAACTGCCCTAGGTGATCGCCCGCCCCCATGCCGCAGGTGTGTCGCGCATGGTCACGATCTGCACCAAACTGCACAGCGAACCGGCCGTACGCGCAATTGCCGAAACCTATCCGGGCGTATTTTACGCCGCAGGCATCCACCCGATGAGCGCGGCCACCCATCCGCCGACAACCGTCGATCAACTGGTGGCCTTCGCCCGGCATCCGAAATTCGTCGGCATCGGGGAAACCGGGCTGGACTACCACTACACCGCAGAGTCCGCCGAAATTCAGAAAACCAGCCTGCGCATCCACATTCAGGCCGCGCAGGAAACCGGGCTGCCGCTGATCATCCACGCCCGCGCCGCCGATGACGACATGGCCCTTATTCTGACCGAAGGCATGAAGGAACGCCCCTACACCTGCGTCATGCATTGCTTTTCATCTTCCGAGGCTTTGGGGATGGCCGCGCTGGACATGGGCTTTTATCTGTCGATGTCGGGCATAACCGCGTTTCCCAAGTCACAGGAGCTGCGCGATATTTTCGCGCGTGCGCCGCTGAACCGCATCCTTCTGGAAACCGACAGTCCCTATCTTGCCCCGCCGCCGCACCGGGGACGTCGCAATGAACCGGCCTACACGGCCTTTACCGCCAAGGCGGGGGCTGCGGTGTTTGGCGTGACGGAACAGGACTTTGCCGCGGCCACCACCGCCAACTTCGAACGCCTTTTCCCCAAAGCAAAGGTCGCATGATGGCCAGCTTGCGCTTTACCATTCTGGGCTGCGGCTCTTCGGGCGGGGTGCCGCGACTGGGGGGCGACTGGGGCGATTGCGACCCTGACAATCCCAAAAACCGCCGCCGGCGCTGTTCGATGCTGGTCGAGCGGCTGGCGGGCGATGCGGTGACGCGGGTGCTGATCGACACCTCGCCCGACATGCGTGCGCAACTGCTGGACGCAGGCGTTGGAACGCTGGATGGTGTCGTCTACACCCATTCCCACGCCGACCACGTCCATGGCATCGACGATCTGCGGCAAGTCGTGTTCAACATGCGCCACCGCCTGCCCGTCTGGGCCGATGCGCCGACCCAGGACGCGCTGTTGTCGCGGTTTGCCTATGCGTTTGTGCAGCCCGAAGGGTCACCCTACCCCTCGATCCTGGACCTGCGCAGCATCGACGGCGCGTTTGAGGTGCCCGGTCCCGCGGGCCCCATCGCCTTTACCCCGTTCCGCGTCGATCACGGCTCGATGGAGGCGCTGGGGTTCCGCATTGGCAATCTGGCCTATCTGCCCGATGTCGTGGCCATCCCCGACGAATCCTGGCCGCACCTGCAAGGTCTTGACTGCTGGGTGCTGGATGCCCTGCGCCGCAAACCGCATCCCACGCATGCCCATCTGGCGCTGGCACTGGACTGGATCGCCAGAACAAAGCCTGCGCAGGCGGTCATCACCAACATGCATCTGGATATGGATTACGCGACTTTGGTGGACGAGTTGCCCAAAGGCATAGCCCCCGCTTATGATGGCATGGTGCTGACCTTCGACAACGTCGCATGACCGCGCTGATCGACGTCATTTTTCCGGTCTTCATCCTGATCGGTTTTGGCTATCTGGCCGCGCGCCTGTCCCTGCTGACCGACACCGCCGTCGATGCCATCATGCGGTATGCCCAAAGCTTTGCGCTGCCGGTCCTGCTGTTCAAATCGGTCGCCAGCCTCGATCTGTCGCAAGCGTTCCACCCCGGCCTGATGTTCAGCTTTTACATTGGCGCCTTTGCCGGCTTTGCCGTCGGGTTCTTCGGCGCGCGGCTGATCTTCAAACGCGCCCTGCCCGACAGCGTGGCCATCGGCTTTGCCTGCCTGTTTTCAAACTCGCTGCTGTTGGGCCTGCCGATCACCGAACGCGCCTACGGGGCAGAGGCGCTGACCGGCAATATCGCCATCATTTCGATCCACGCCGCCCTGTTTTACAGCTTTGGCATCCTGATGATGGAATGGGCGCGCAGCGTCGGTCAGCCCCGCCAAAGCCACGCGGGCTTTGCGGCGCAGGTGATCCGCGGTGTTGTCTCGCAACCCTTGGTGATCGGCATCCTTTGCGGTTTTGCCGTCAACTTGACCGGGCTGCCACAGCCAGTGGCCTTTGCCGCGGCGGTGGACATGATGTCGAAATCCGGACTGCCAGCAGCCCTGTTCGCCCTTGGCGGCGTGCTTTGGCGCTATCGTCCCGAAGGAGACAAAAGCCTGATCGCCCTGGTTTGCGTGACGTCCCTGCTGATCCATCCCAGCATCACTTATGGTCTGGGACGGTTTGTCTTTGGACTGGACACGGCGGCCCTGCGGTCGTCCACCATCACCGCCGCCATGGCACCGGGGGTGAACGCCTATATGTTCGCCCATCTTTACGGGGTCGGCAAGCGGGTGAACGCCAGCGCAGTTCTGATCGCGACCGCGCTGTCGATTTTCACCACATGGGGTTGGCTGCACGTCCTGCCGTGATCAGTACGGCGTGACGCCACGCAGCCGCTCTGACCGCCGACGCAGCACCTCCACCGTGGCCAGCAGCGCGATCGACACGATCACCAGCAGCGTCGCCACCGACAGGATGGCAGGCGAAATCGCCTCCCGGATGCCGTTCCACATCTGACGCGGAATGGTTTGCTCATCATTCGCGCCGACGAACAGCACCACCACCACCTCATCGAACGATGTGACAAAGGCGAACAGCGCCCCCGAAATCATCCCAGGCGTGATCAGCGGCATGATCACCTTGAAAAACGTGGTCGAAGGCGATGCGCCAAGGCTGGCACTGGCACGGGTCAGCGAATGGTCAAAGCCTGACAGGGTGGCCGTGACCGTGATGATCACGAAGGGAATCCCCAAGGTGGCATGCGCCATGATGACACCCAGATAGGGGATGCCCCACTTGTTCACCTCGATGGCCGAGTAGAAAAAGAACAGGCCCAGCGTGATGATGATCACAGGCACGATCATGGGCGAAATCAGGATCGCCATGATGGCGCGCCGGTAGGGCATTTCCGGGCGTGACAGGCCAAGGGCGGCCAAGGTGCCCAGAAACGTCGCAAGGATGGTGGCAAAAAAGCCGATGATGACCGAGTTTTTCGCAGCATTCACCCAAGCCGCTTCGCGCCAGACCGTCGCCCACCAACTGCTGTCCCGCGGAACATCCGTGGGCACGTTGGGATGGGTCAGCAGCAAATCATACCAGCGCAGGCTGTAACCGGTTGGATCAAAGGCCAGCATCTTTTCGGTAAAGGTGAAGTAAGGCTCCACGTTGAACGACAGCGGGATCACGATGATGATCGGCGCGATCAGGAACAGGAAGATCAGCGCGCAGATCACGCGGAAGGTGTAGTACCAGACCCGCTCCAGCGGCGAGGCGTAAATCGGAAGTGCCATGGTTTGCCCCTTATCCCAGCTTCAGCTTGTCGATGCCCACCAGCCGGTCATACAGCCAGTACAGCAACAGAATGGCGGCCAGCAGGATGGTGGCCAAAGCCGCCGCCAGTGACCAGTTGTTCGATTTGTTCACATGGAACGCGATCAGGTTTGAAATCAGCTGGCCCGATGCGCCCCCCACCAAAGCGGGGGTGATGTAATAGCCGACCGACAGGATGAACAACAAAAGGCCCCCCGCGCCGATCCCCGGCATGGTCTGCGGCAGGTAAACGCGCCGGAACGCGGTCCAGGATGTTGCCCCAAGGCTGCGCGCAGCACGGACATAGCTGGGCGGGATCGGCTTCATCACGGAATACAGCGGCAAGATCATGAACGGCAGCAGGATATGCGTCATCGCAATCACCGTGCCCATCAGGTTGTTGATCATCTCAAGCCGCGCATCGTCCGCGACAATGCCCATCCAGACCAGCACGTTGTTCACAACGCCCTGATTTTGCAGCAGCACCATCCACGCCGTCGTGCGCACCAGCAGCGACGTCCAGAACGGCAGAAGAACAAGAATCATCAATAGGTTTGAATATCGCATCGGCAGCACCCACTGCAGATGCGCTATGGGAAAGCCCATGATCAGGCAGATCCCCGTAATCGCCGCCGACTTCGCAAAGGTGCGCAGAAACAGGTGGACATAGACCCGCTCATTTTCCGCAACCTGCACAATAGCGCCCTGCGGGTCCCGCTCAAGATCAAGCGCGGCAAGGTAGAAATCGGTGGTGTAAGACGCCGAAACCTGCCGCATCACGCCCCACAGTTCCGGCGTGCCCCATTTCGGATCCATCGCCAGAATGGCCTCTTTGAACGGTGGCTCCAGCGACTTGGCCTTGCGCCCGGCAGAGGTGAACAAAGACCGCGTGCCCGGCATTTCGTAATTCACCCGCTCACCCGCAATGGCCACGGTCTTGGCTTCGGCTGCGGCTTTCAGATCGGCGGCAAGCGCGGCAAAGGCGGCCTCATCGGGTTCGGTGCCCAGTGGATTGGCGGCAAACCACGCACCGATCTGCGGCATGTTGGCCGCGAATTTCGGGTTGTAGGCGGATTGGTGCAGCACCTGCGCAATCGGCCACAGAAAGGTGATGACGATAAAGGCCAACAGCGGCAACACCAGCATGAACGCCCGCCGTTTGGCTTTGCTTTGCGCCCGTGCCAGGGCTTCCTTCAGAGGACGCCCGTCCGCAGTCGTCAGCAATGGGGTATCAGAAACAGCAAGGTTGGCCATTATCCATCCTTCAACGTCAGTGTATCGATGCAAGGAAAGGGCGCAGGGTTTCCCCCGCGCCCAAAGTCAGATCAGTTCGCCGCAAGCCATGCGTTGAAACGATCGTTCAGTTCTGCGTCACGGTCGACCCAGAAATCGTACGACGACGCCAAGGCGTTGGTCATGTTTTCCGGGCTGGTCGGCATGTAGGGTGCCATGTCGGTCTTGCCGTCGTTGAACTTGCCCACCAAAGCAGCCGACGACTTGCGTGCCGGACCGTAGGCAATCCACTTGGCCTGATCGGCCAGCGCCTGGGTCGAGGTTGCGAACTTCACGAACTCGATGGCCTCGTCCTTGTTCGGAGCGCCCTTCGGCACCACAAACAGATCGTATTCGTAGACCTGGCCATCCCAAACGGTCTTGAAGGGCTTGCCGTCAGCGACTTCGGCCGAGAACATACGGCCGTTGTAGGCCGTCGCCATGACGACTTCGCCATCAGCCAGCAGTTGCGGCGGTTGTGCGCCAGCTTCCCACCAGACGATGTCACCCTTGATGGTGTCCAGCTTGGCAAACGCGCGGTCCACACCTTCCGGGGTGGCCAGCACGGCATAAACTTCTGCCGCTGGCACGCCGTCCGCCATCAATGCCATTTCCAGGTTGGCCTTCGGGCGCTTGCCCAAACCACGCTTGCCGGGGAACTTGGCGGTGTCAAAAAGGTCCGCAATCGTGGTCGGGCCTTCGGGGAACTTGGTGGTGTCATAGGCGAAAATCGTCGAGAAAACGATCGTCGAAACGGCGCAATCCGTTACCGAACCCGGCAGGAAGTCATCCGCAGCCGGGGTGCCATCGGCGCCCGGCGGCAGTTGGTCCATGCCGATGGTTTCCAGCATGCCTTCGTCGCACAGACGCACGGCATCGGCATATTCTACGTCAGCCACGTCAACGGTAACGTTGCCAGCCTCGACCATGGTCTTGACCTGCGGCGCCGGGTTGTCGCTGTCAACCGAGATCACGGCCTTGCCGGTCGCTGCGGTGTAGGGCTTGTGATAGGCTTCGACCTGGCTGGTCGTATAGGCGCCACCCCAGGACATGACCGTTACGTCAGCCTTGGCGGCAAACGACACGGCGGTCAGGGCGGTCGACAAAATAAGCAGTTTCTTCATGCGGTAGCTCCCAGTTATTACAGTTTCACTTTTTTGGCCACTTGCGTGGCGGTCTTTGCTTTATTCAGGCAAATCAGTAAGTTACATCGGATCAAGCGCACGGGCATCCTGCGGATGCCAGCCCACCTTGATCTGTTGTCCTGGCTCCAGCCGGGTTTGTCCCAGCGTGTTGCGCATCTTCATCACGAAATCATCAGATCCGGCCACGCGCAGCCGCACCCGCAGGATATCGCCCATGTAGATCACTTCCAGCACTTCGGCGCCAATCATATGCGCGCCCGCCGGCATCATTTCCGGCTTGAATTCAACCCGCTCCGGCCGGATCGAGACAAGGGTTTTCTGGCCCTTTTGCGTCACGTTCACCGGGGTTGCATCAATGACCTCGCCGGTCGCAAGCCGCACCAGCGCCTTGCCGTCGGCCAACTCTTCAATCGTGCCGGGCAGTTTGTTGTTCTCACCGATGAACTGCGCCAC
>CAZCFC010000184.1:0-6489 GCA_964497815.1 uncultured Cypionkella sp. | reverse complement strand
TTCTGAATGAAATCAACGCTTTTGCGGTAACGATCAAAACGGCGGTCTTCAATCGTGATGATCTGCAACGTGGCATGCCGTCCCGGTTTCAACCGATCCCGCAAAGCGTTGAAATAGGTCGGCCAATAACGTTCACCCACAGCCTCGAACATCTCGATGCTGGCAATCCCGTCATACAGTCCGGTTTCGTCGCGGTAATCCTGCAACTTGATCGTGACCCGGTCCGACAGACCCAACCGCTGCATCCGCGCCACGGCAAAGTCATGCTGGGCCTGCGAAATCGTCAGCGCCGTCACCCGCAACCCGCGCTGCCCTGCCGCATATTCGGCAAACCCACCCCAGCCGCAGCCAATCTCCAGCACATGATCGCCGGGTTGGGCCCCCATCAGATCAACCATGCTGGCGTATTTCTGCTCTTGCGCCCGTTCCAGACTTTCCTGCCCGCTGCGGTACAGGGCACTGGAATAGGTCATGCTGTCATCCAGCCACAATCCATAGAAATCATTGCCCAGATCATAGTGATAGGCGATGTTCTTGCGCGCCTGCTTTTTCGAGTTCGACTGCAACCAGAACCGCACCCTTTCAAAGGCGCGCACCAGACCCATGCCGGGAAAACCATCGTAAACCGTGCCGTTGTCGATATGCACAAGATCCATGAACGCCTGCAAATCGGGGCTGGACCATGCGCCATCCAGATAGGCCTCACAAAACCCCAGATCGCCGTCGCGGATCAGGCGGGCAAAGACGTCGGGGTCATGCACGTCAAATTCCGCCACCGGACCAGGACGCGCGCCCTCGATGCCAGAGCGCCCCCCTTCGGGCAGCACAAAGTCCAGCCGCCCATTGTCCAGCCGTTTCGCCACCTCGAACGCCGCCGAGAAATAGCGCGGCAGGCCGGTCTGGCCCTTGGTTGTCGTCAGAAATTCCATATCCACTCCGGCCGTATCACGCATCCACGTCCCCAGACTTAGGCCGATCCGCATAGGCGGCCAGAGCGCGCGCGCGCCCTTCCGCAAGGTCAATCATCGGCAACGGATAGCGCCCCTGCCGGTCAAGCTGCCAGGCCCGCGGCACGGCTTCAAAATAAGACAACGCCTCGGGGCCGGGGCTGCGCGACATCTCGGCAATCCAGCGGCGCCGATAGCGCCCGTCCTCGTCGAACTTTTCGGCCTGGCCCCCCGGGTTGAACACCCGGAAATAGGGGGCCGCATCCGGTCCGCACCCCGCAACCCATTGCCAACCCATCGCATTCGCCGCCTCGTCCCAGTCGGTCAGGCATTCGGCAAACCACGCCTGCCCCACCCGCCAATCTGTCATCAAATGCTTGGTCAGGTAGGACCCCACGATCATCCGCGCCCGGTTGTGCATCTTTCCGGTCACATACATCTCGCGCATCGCGGCATCAACAAACGGCTCACCGGTCATGCCGCGCCGCCAACGCTCGGCGTCCACGTTGTCACCGCGCCAGCCAAAAGACTCCCAGCCGTCACGCCAACTGCGGGTCAGAATATGCGGCGAATGATGCATCAGATGATAGGCGAACTCGCGCCAGACCAGTTCCTTCAGGAAATGTTCCGCCCCAGCCGCCCCCTCCAGCATGGCCCGTTGCCCGGCCGCCCAGATCCGCGCCGGTGCAATCTCGCCGTAGGTCAGGTTTTCCGACAACCCCGAAGTCGCGCCAATCACCCCGGGAAAATCCCGCTCATTCTTGTAGCCCGCCACCGGCCCGCTCACGAATTCCTCAAGCCGCGCCAGCGCCGCAGCCTCGCCCACGCGCTGATGCGGCACGCAAACCGCCGCGCCGCGCCGCATCGCAGCCCCCAGCGCCCAATCGTCCAACTGATCCGATGCGGGCCAGACCGCCGGCCCCGGCAAGGCCTTGGGCGGGGCCATGGGCGCAATCACGTCGCGCCCCTTCACCGCCCGCCAGAACGGCGAGTAGACCTTGTAATAGCCACCCTGCCCGGTTTCCACCGTCCAGGGCTCAAACAGCAACGCGCCGGGAAAGCTTTGCGCAATCAGGCCCTTGGCCCGCAGCGCCGCCTTCACCTCGATGTCGCGCGCCATTGCCTGCGGATCATACATCCGCTGCCACATCACACCCGCGGCCCCCGTCTCGGCAATCAGCGCCTCAAGGCAGGCCAGCGCTGCGCCGCGCCGCAAGATCAATCGGCTGCCCAGCGCCTCCAGGGCCTGCGCGAACCGCGCAACCCCAAGACCCAAACGCCACTTCGGCGCAGCCCCCATCGCCTCAAGCTGCGCATCCCCCAGAAACACCGGAATCAACGGTCGCCCTGTCGCCACGGCGGCGGCAAGCATGGGGTGATCCGAAAGCCGCAAATCGCGCCGGAACCACAAGATCAAAGGTTTATCGGTCATTGTCCCCACACCGTTTCAAGGGTTTACGCGGCGGCCCGGCAATCGGATCATGGAACCCGTTCACTTTGGCAGAAATACCGGCGGGCCACATGCCCCGGGCATCCGCCCAAGGCATCATTGTGCAAAGCCCCCGATCCTGAATCCAAACGCCTTACAGCACTCGGTCCAACGCCAGGATCAACCGGCTGACCTCCTCGGCGCTGGTGTAATGCACCAAAGACAGCCGCAACACGCCCCGCTGCAGATCAACGCCCATCGCTGTCAGGGGCCGCACGGCATAGAAATCGCCCGCCCAACACGCAATCCCCTCGCGCCCCAATGCCTCGGATACCGGCTCTGCCGCGCGGTCCAACGCCACCGCCACGGTCGGAGCCCGGTCAGCAGCGGCCCGCGGCCCGATCAACCGCAGATCATTGCGCGCCGCCAGATAATCCAGCAGCGGTGCCACCACCGCCACCTCATGCGCCCGCATCAGATCATGCACCGCGCGGTTGCGCAGCCCCGCATCGGCCTGCGCCCCGAAATGATGGTCATGCAGCGCGTCGATGTAATCCGCCATCCCTGCACAAGCCGCAATCTGCGCATGATCCAGCCCGGCCGGCGTAAAGCGTTTGTAAAGCGACCCGGCATTGAAATAATGCCCCTGCGCCGGCAGCTCTGCGCCAAAATCCGTCGAAATCACCATGATGCCCTGATGCGGCCCATAGGTCTTGTAGGCCGAAAAGAGATAGACATCGCAGCCCAAAGCCGGGAAATCCGGCAGCCCATGCGGCGCATAGGACACGCCGTCCACCACCACCCGCGCGCCATGCGCCCGCGCCATCGCGGACAGCGCGGTCACATCATTGATCGCAGCCACAACGTTGGAACAGTGCGGGAAACACACCAGCTTTACCCGCCCATCCGCCAGCAATGCGGCCAACCCCGCCGGGTCCAACAGTCCGGTCTGCGGATCAATCTGCCACTCACGCACCTCGATGCCCTCATCACCCAGCCGCCGCCAGACGCCCGAGTTGGCCTCATGATCCTGATTTGTAACGACAATCGCCGAATTCGTCCCGCGCAGCCAGATCCGCACCGCCTGCGCCAGCACATAGGTATTGGCGCTGGTCGAAGGCCCGAACGAAACCTGCGGCCCCGCCACCCCCATCAACGCCGCAAGCCGCGCCCGCGCCTCATCCATCTCGGCCCCACCCGCCTGCGCCCCCGGATAGGGACCATAAGGCTGCACCTTGCGGTCCAGATAGAACCGGTGCAGCCGGTCCACCACCGCCCGACACGGATAAGACCCGCCCGCGTTTTCGAAAAAAGCGTGGCTGGACAGGACCGGGCTGTCAAAGGCCGGAAACTGGCTGCGCACGAAAGTCAGATCAAGTTGGGTCATCAGGCACCTGAAGTTTGCGTTTCGAACAATCGGCCCGGCGGAATCCCACGGAAAAAACATCAGGCCGTGGCAGGTCTTCCAGCCAAGCCAAAGCCCCGTACAGGTGCCATGGCAGAGCCATGTGACAGGCCCGGCCCAAGCCTAGCGGCCCCGTCACCCGCCGTAAACCCCGCCAGTCCTCTGCAATTTGACTAAAATTTGCATCCTCTGTGCGCAAATATCCCACCGGAGGTCTGGAGGGTGTGAAACCCTCCAGCGCCAGCCCCTAGCGATTGACATCCACCACAACGCGCCCCTGCACCGCGCCCGCCAGAATGGCCGCCCCCAGTGCGGGAACCTCGGCCAGCCCGACCTCTTGCACCATCGCCTCCAACGTCTTCAACGGCAGTTCCGCCGCGATCCGCCCCCAGGCGCGTGCGCGCTCGGCAAAGGGCGACTGCACCGAATCAATCCCCAACAGGTTTACACCGCGCAACAGGAACGGGATCACCGTGGCGGGCAACGCAGCCCCCCCCGCCAGACCCACCGCCGCCACCGAGGCCCGGTGCTGCATCTGCCCCAGCACCCGCGCCAGCATCGCGCCACCCACGGCGTCAATGCAGCCCGCCCAGGTCTCGGTCTCCAGCGGCCGCTTCACCACCTCGGCCAGATCGGCGCGCGGAATGATCCGTCCCGCCCCCAAGCCCCGCAGGTAGGCTTCGGTTTCGGGTCGCCCCGTCACCGCCGCCACACGGTAGCCCAGCGCCGCCAGCAACGCCACCGCCACCGATCCCACGCCCCCCGCAGCGCCCGTTACCAGAACCTCACCCTTGTCCGGCGTCAGGCCGTGGTCCTCCAGCGCCATCACCGCCAGCATCGCGGTAAAGCCCGCCGTCCCCACCGCCATCGCGGCCCGGGTGGTCAGCCCCGCCGGCAGCGGCACCAGCCAATCCGCCTTGACCCGCGCGCGTTGCGCATAGCCGCCCCAATGCGCCTCACCCACCCGCCAGCCGGTCAGCACCACCTTGTCGCCAACCGCATACCGCGCGTCCGACGACTGCTGCACCACCCCGGCAAAATCAATCCCCGGCACATGCGGATAGCTGCGCACCAATCCACCGCCCCCGGCCGACAGGCACAGCCCGTCCTTGTAGTTCAGCGTCGAATACTCGACCGCAACCGTCACCTCGCCCTCTGGCAAGGCCGCCTCGTCCAGATCGCGCAGATGGGCCACAGCGCCGCCATCGGCCGCTTTTTCCATCACCAAAGCCCTGAATCCCATCTCCCACCCCCGATTTGATCATAAATCCGCCGCAGGCCGTTTTGACCTCTTGCCAAAACGGTCCCCGCCGCCAATCCTGCATTATGAGCTTGAGAGAAGGCCAGAGCCAATCTACCTTTGATCACCCTTGCGGCACGCCTCACAGAAGGCGGCCCCGACCCAACGTTCAGGAGCATCCATGACCCGCACCACACGCCTACTTGCCAGCACCGCCATCTTGCTTGGCTTTGCCTCGGCCGCCTTTGCCGCCGACCCCGAACTGACGGTGTTCGACTGGGCCGGATTCGAGAATCAGTCGCTGATCGAAGGCTATGTGGCCAAGAACGGCGATATGCCGACCTATTCGTTCTTCGGTGACGATGATGAGGCGTTTCAGAAAGTGTCGTCCGGTTTCAAGGCTGACGTCGGCCATCCTTGCGCGCAGATGGTGCAAAAGTACCGCGACGCCGGCCTGATCGAACCGTGGGACGTCACCCGCATTCCGCTTTATGCCGAAATCGGCGAGCGTTACAAAACCTCGAAGATCTTCGCGGATGAAACCGGGGTGTGGTACATTCCCACCGATGGCGCCTATACCGCCATCGCCTACAACACCGAACAGGTAAAGCCGGAACAGGTTGCCTCGCTGCAAGTGTTCGTTGATCCGGCCTTCGCGGGCAAAACCTCGCTGCCCGACAACACCGATGACACCTGGTCTTTGGCCCTGCTGGCCACCGGGGTGTCTGACTGGACCAATGTGACGGATGAGCAATTCGCCGCCGCCGCCGCCTGGCTGCGCCTCGCGCATGCCAACGTGCGCACCTATTGGGCGGACCCGTCCGAACTGGCACAGCTGATGAAAACCGGCGAAGTCACCGTGGCTTGGTCGTGGAACGATGGCGTGGCCAACATGCGCCGCGAAAACGTGCCGGTCGCGTTTCAGCGCACCCCGACCGAAGGCGTCGCCAACTGGTTCTGCGGCTATGTGAACTTCAAGGACGGCCCCGGATCAGAAGACAAGGCCTATGACTTCATCAACGCCTGGCTGGATCACGGTTCGGCCAAGGGCCTGCTTGAGAATTTCGGCTATGCCCACGCCAACGACGCCGCGATGAAGGACATCCCGCTTGACGCGCTCAAGGCGGGCGATGTGGACCCGATCACCGGAACCCTGCTGTCGCAGGTGCCGATTGATCCCGCGCTGCGCGACCGCATGACGCAAGAGTTCGAGATGATCAAATCAGGTTTCTGATCCCAGTCTGACCCCGTCTGCACAGGCCCAGGAAGGCATTCCTGGGCCTTTTGCGTCGGCACCCTGTCATGCGCAAAGCCGTACATGAACCTTACGCCCACCATACCCCGATCAGACGCCGCGTTGCGCCCTTGCACCCGATGCGCCCCCGCCCTATATTCACTCTGTCCGGGGCAACTCGGACTATGGCGATAAACGCACCCATAATAAACGGCTCGGACCCGGGGGCGGTAC
>CAZCFC010000183.1:0-6535 GCA_964497815.1 uncultured Cypionkella sp. | reverse complement strand
CGATCTTCGCCCCTTCGCACAAAGCAACAACGTGCCGCCGTGCGGTGTGTCCACTGGACAGCCGGAACGCGCAGGCCAGCAAAGGGGAAGACCATGAACATTACCAGACGCATGCTTCTGGCGACCGGGGCAGCCAGCCTCGCCCTGCCGCGCATCGCTTTTGCCCAATCCGAAACCATCAAGGTTGGCGTGCTTCATTCGCTGTCCGGCACGATGGCGATTTCGGAAACCACGCTGAAAGACACCATGCTGATGCTGATCGAGGCGCAGAATGCCAAGGGCGGACTGCTGGGCAAACAGCTTGAGGCGGTGGTGGTTGACCCGGCCTCGGACTGGCCGCTGTTTGCGGAAAAAGCGCGCGAACTGCTGACGGTGTCGAAGGTGGACGTGATGTTCGGCTGCTGGACCTCTGTTTCGCGTAAATCGGTGTTGCCGGTGATTGAAGAACTGAACGGTCTGCTGTTCTACCCGGTGCAGTATGAGGGCGAAGAGTCTTCGAAGAACGTGTTCTACACCGGGGCCGCCCCGAACCAACAGGCCATCCCGGCGGTGGACTACTATCTGAACGAGCTGGGTGTGACCAAGTTTGCGCTGCTGGGCACCGACTATGTCTACCCGCGCACCACCAACAACATCCTTGAGGCCTATCTGATTTCCAAGGGCATCC
Organism: uncultured Cypionkella sp.; assembly: GCA_964497815.1. Taxonomy (GTDB): domain Bacteria; phylum Pseudomonadota; class Alphaproteobacteria; order Rhodobacterales; family Rhodobacteraceae; genus Cypionkella. Next base: position 5,868 of record CAZCFC010000183.1, on the reverse strand, counting down.
CGAAGGAAGACATCTTCGTCAACTACACCCCGTTTGGCCATTCGGACTGGTCCAAGATCGTGGGCGACGTTGTGGCCTTGGGCGCGGATGGCAAGAAGGTTGGCGTGATTTCCACCATCAACGGCGATGCCAACATCGGTTTCTACAAGGAACTGGCTGCCGCTGGCGTTACGGCAGATACGCTGCCCGTCGTCGCGTTCTCGGTTGGCGAAGAAGAATTGTCGGGTCTGGATACCACCAACCTTGCCGGGCATCTGGCCGCCTGGAACTACTTCATGTCCGCCGATACCCCCGAAAACGCAGCCTTCATCGCGGCGTGGAAGGCCTACATCAAGGATGACAAGCGCGTCACCAACGACCCGATGGAGGCGCATTACATCGGTTTCAACATGTGGGTGAATGCGGTGACGGCGGCAGGCACCACGGCTGTTGATGCGGTGTCCGATGCGATGATCGGGCAAAAGTTCCCGAACCTGACTGGCGGCGTGTCGGAAATGCTGGCCAACCACCACCTGACCAAACCCGTGCTTATCGGTGAAATCCGTGCCGATGGTCAGTTCGACATCATCAGCCAGACCGATCCGGTTGCGGGCGATGCCTGGACCGATTTCCTGCCGGAATCGGCGGTGCTGGAGGCCGATTGGAAAGACCTGAAGTGCGGCATGTACAACAAGGAAACTGCAACCTGTGTGCAGTTGACGTCGAACTACTGACCGATGCGGAGGGGCCCGCGTGGCCCCTCCCTTTCCCGAACGGAACCTCCCATGCGCTTCTTGCTGGCCTGCCTTCTGGTGCTATTGTGTGCCGCCCCCCTGCGTGCCGAAACGGCCGTCGAAATTCTGACTGCGAACGCGGCTTTGGTCGAAAAAGCCTCACGCCAGACCATTGCTCCGGTGATCGACGCCCTGGCGGGCAGTGGAGATCCGATGGCTGCTGCGGTGTTGCAGGCTTGGGGGGCCAAGGGGCTTGGCCTTCGCAAGGCGGATGGCGCGTTCTTTCTGATCGAACCCAATGCGGATGGCTACCTGTTGCGTGATCTGGCCGGGGCAGATGCCGGGCAGGCTGCGAAAGCCGACATCACCGAACTGAAGCCGAATGCAGGCGTGCGTGGCATGATTGCCACCGCCGTTGTGCAGTTCACCCTGTCTGATCCCGATCCGGCCAAGCGTCTGGCGGCGCTGCAGTCGATCGCCAAAGACCCGAAGGTTGAGGCGCTTGCCCCCCTGCGCGCCGCGATTGACGGTGAACCAGATGCCGTTCTGAAGGCGCAAAAGCAGCGGCTGGAACGCTTGCTGACCCTGCGGTTTGATGCTGATCCGGTGGCGCGGGTGGCCGCCATAAACAGCTTTGGTGCCGATCTGGGCCTTGATCTGCGGGGGGCGCTGAATCCGGTTCTGGCGACCAAACCTGTGGCGATGGCGGGCGAAGCCATCGGCCTGAACGTCGCCGCCGAATTGACGCCCGGACGCGACATGACCGAGGCCGAGGCTTATGACGCTTTGGTTGCAGCGAACCTTGCTCCGGCGCGGCTGGCACCAGAAGCCCAGCGTGCGGCGCTTGAGGCGCACCTGAAGGATGGCATGGTTGGCGGCGTGGCTTTGGCCGATCTGAACCTGCAATCCGCCCGCGACCGCGCCTACACCGCGTTGGAACTGGCGGGAACCGTGCCAACAGCGGCCACTGACGACGAGGCCAAGGCGGCTTTGGCGGCGCATCGGTTCTATGATGTCTACACCGAACCGGACGCATCGGTGACCTATGCAGCCGCAACGGCTCTGGCGTCGATCGGCCACAAGGTTGCTGCGATGCAGGCCGCCGATCTGGCGTTGGACGGTCTGTCACTGGCCTCGATCTACTTCCTTGCGGCTATCGGTCTGGCGATCACCTTTGGCGTCATGCGGGTGATCAACATGGCGCATGGCGAGTTCATCACCATGGGCGCCTATACAGGCTATGTCGTGCAGCTTTGGGTGCCCGATTACACCGCGTCGATCCTGATCGCACTTCCCCTGGCGTTTGCCGTGACCTTCTCGGCTGGTGTGGCGATGGAGCGGCTGGTGATCCGGCATCTTTACAAGCGCCCGCTGGAAACCCTGCTGGCAACCTTCGGCATTTCCATCGCGTTGCAGCAAATCCTGAAGAACGTCTTTGGCACCCAAGCGCGCCCCCTGACATCGCCGGCATGGCTGGATGGCGCCTGGGTGCTGAATGATGTGGTGTCGATCAGTTATATCCGCATTGCGATTTTCGGGCTGGCTCTTATCTTTCTGGCGGTCTTCCTGTGGCTGATGAAACGCACGCGGCTGGGTCTTGAGGTGCGTGCCGTGACGCAAAACCCCACCATGGCGGCCAGCATGGGCATCAACCCCGATCGCATCAACATGCTGACCTTCGGGCTTGGGTCGGGCATCGCCGGGATTGCCGGCGTGGCGATTGGCTTGTTCGCCAAGGTCACGTCTGAACTGGGCACCGACTATATTGTGCAGTCGTTCATGACGGTGGTGGTGGGCGGCGTTGGCAATATCTGGGGGGCGCTGGCCGGGGCCGCGATGATTGGCGGACTGCAAAAGGTGATCGAGTTTCTGAACCCCTCGAACACCCTTGCCGCCCAAACCTACATGATCCTCTTCATCATCCTGTTCATCCAGTTCCGCCCCCGCGGGATCATCGCCCTCAAGGGCCGCGCGGCAGGAGACTAGGCCATGCATTCTTTCTATCCCCTTTCATACTGGGGCAAATATCCCACGGGGGTCCGGGGGTGTGAAACCCCCGGCTTCAACCTCAAGGCCGCGCAATGACCCGAATGTTCCTGACCCGCACACCGTCCCTTCTGATCTTCATCGCCACACTGGCGTTGTTCACCCTGTTCATCACGGTGGCATCAGAGGCCTATGGGATGGGCTTCGTCTCAACCTCGTTCGTCAAGACTTTGGGCAAGACCCTGTGCCTGTGCCTTGCGGCCCTGGCGATGGATCTGGTCTGGGGCTATGCCGGTATCCTGTCGCTGGGCCACATGGCGTTTTTCGCGCTGGGCGGCTACATGATCGGCATGTGGCTGATGTATGCGCGCACCGAGGAAATCGTGGTCGCGTCGCTGATGAACGGCGGTCTGCCCGCCACCGCCCAAGAGATCAGCCAAGGCATTGCCACGCAGATTTTCGGCGTGGTCGGGGCGTCGGAATTGCCGGCAATCTGGAGCGTGGCCTTCAGTTTGCCGCTGCAATTGGGGTTGGTGGTGGCACTGCCGGGTCTGTTGGCGCTGGTGTTTGGTTGGCTGGCGTTTCGCAGCCGGGTAACGGGTGTCTACCTGTCGATCCTGACGCAAGCGATGACCCTGGCGCTGGCGCTGTATCTGTTTCAGAATGACAGCGGATTGCGCGGCAACAACGGGTTGTCGGGGTTGCAAAACCTGCCGGGGGTGACGGCCAGCCAGGACGCGGTGTCGATGTGGTTGTTCTGGGCGTCGGCTGTGGCGTTGGGGCTGGCCTATCTGGGCCTGTCGTGGATGGTGGGGGGCAAGTTTGGCTCTGTGATCCGTGCGATCCGCGATGACGAGGCGCGGGTACGGTTTCTGGGCTATTCGGTCGAGGGCTACAAACTGTTCGTCTTCACCCTGACCGCCGTTATCGTGGCGCTTGCCGGGGCGCTCTATTACCCGCAGGCGGGCATCATCAACCCGGCCGAACTGGCCCCGATTGCCTCTATCTACCTTGCGGTCTGGGTGGCAATTGGGGGGCGCGGGCGGCTTTATGGCGCGGTGATCGGGGCGGCGGTGGTGTCTTTGTTGTCCAGTTGGTTCACCGGCGGGCGTGCGCCGTCGATCCCCTTGGGGTTCGGCACCCTGCATTGGGTGGACTGGTGGCAGGTGCTGTTGGGCCTGTCTTTTGTCGCGGTGACGCTGTTCGCACCCAAGGGCATCGGCGGGCTGTTTGACCGGCTGGCTGGATTGGTCGCCCCCGACCGCAAGGGCGCCGCACTGGGGCCGGATGATGGGTCGCTGCAAGAACGCGAGGCGCTGAAATGACCGCTTTGTTGGAAGTATCGGGCGTCAGCGTCAGTTTTGACGGCTTTCGCGCCATCAACAACCTGACCTTTTCCATCGACACCGCCGAATTGCGCGCCATCATCGGGCCGAATGGCGCGGGCAAAAGCACCTTCATGGATATTGTCACCGGCAAAACCCGGCCTGACACAGGGTCGGTCACCTTTGGCGAACGGTCGGTTTCGCTGTTGAAACTGTCCGAAGCCGAAATTGCCCGTGCGGGTGTGGGACGCAAGTTTCAGCGCCCTACGGTGTTCGAGGATCAGACGGTAACGGAAAACCTGACGCTGGCCCTGAAGGCCGCGCGCAGCCCATGGCGGGTGCTGATGTGGCGGGGCCGCGCGGCGGATCAAGCGCGGATTGATGCGCTGGCGGCGCAGGTGGGTCTGGCTGATCATTTGCCACGCAAGGCGGGCGAGCTGTCGCATGGACAAAAGCAATGGCTGGAGATTGCCATGCTGCTGGCGCAGGAACCCCGGTTGCTGCTGGTGGATGAACCCGCCGCCGGTATGACCTTGGCCGAGCGGGAAAAGACCACCGAACTGCTGGTCGACATTGCCAGAACCCGCGCGGTGGTGGTGGTCGAACACGACATGGAGTTTGTGCGCCGTCTGAATTGCCGGGTGACGGTGCTGCATGAAGGGGCCGTTCTGGCCGAAGGGTCTTTGGACCATGTGACCAGAAACAAGGACGTCATCGACGTCTATTTGGGGCGCGGATAGATGATCAGAACACAAGGGTTGACGCTGCATTACGGCGGGTCGCAGATCTTGCATGGCATAGATTTCACGGCGCGTGCCGGCGAGGTCACTTGCATCATGGGCACCAATGGCGTTGGCAAGACCAGCTTTCTGAAGGCGCTGGCGGGGGTTCATCCCCGGTCAGGCGGGTCTGTGGAGCTGGGCGGCGAAACCTTGGGGCGTCTGCGCCCGCAGCAGATGGCGCAGCGCGGTCTGGCCGTGGTGCCGCAGGGGCGGATGATCTTTCCGCTGCTGAGCGTGCGCGAGAATATGGAGACGGCCTTTGCCCTTCTGCCGAAATCAGAGCACCGCATCCCGGATGAGATTTACGATCTGTTCCCCGTGCTGAAAGACATGACCACCCGGCGTGGAGGTGATCTTTCGGGTGGGCAACAGCAGCAGCTGGCGATTGCGCGCGCCATGATCATGCGCCCCAAGGTGCTGTTGCTGGACGAGCCGACCGAGGGCATTCAACCCAATATCATCCAGCAAATCGGCCGGGTGATCGAATATCTGAAGGGCAAGGGCGATATGGCGATCGTGCTGGTCGAGCAGTATTTCGATTTTGCCTATGGTCTGGCCGATCAGTTCTATGTGTTCCGGCGCGGCACGGTTTCAAAATCGGGCAGCAAAGCCGAACTTCTGCATGAGGTTCTGCGGACCGAAGTGTCCGTCTGAAACCGCGCCATGTAGGCCCGCACCGCATGGGCGCGGCTGCGGGCCATCGCCACGGCCTGCGCTGCCGAAATCGCCTGAAATCGCAGGGCATCGTTGGCGCGCAACTGGACGAACCCATCCAGATCATCCGACAGCACCGTCGCAATCTTGGGATAGCCCCCCGTGGTCTGGTGATCGGCAAGCAGAACCGTCGGTACACCATCGCCAGACACCTGCACCGATCCGCGCAGGATGGCCTCGGACGGGATGCCGAGCGCGGCTTCGGGCGCGATCACCGGGCCGCGCAGCCGCATGCCCATGCGGTCATAGGCCGAGGTGGCATGGAACGGCAGGGTCAGGAAATCTGCGATCGTCTCGGCGCTGAAATACCGGTCCTGCGGGCCAAGCACCACGTGCAGCTGGGGCCGT
>CAZCFC010000182.1:0-6539 GCA_964497815.1 uncultured Cypionkella sp. | reverse complement strand
CCAGCGCGTCGCCGGGCGACAGGTGCGGATAATGCCGCGCGATGGTGTAATCCAACAGCGCGCGCAGCTTGTCGACCTCGCCGCGCGCCGAAAAGAACTGAAACGTGCCCACCCGGATATGACTGGAGGCCACCCGCGCCAGCACAGCCCCCGGCAATCCCCCCGCATCACGCCACACGGTTTCCCCGGTCGCCACCACCGCCAAAGACCGCGTGGTCGGAATGCCCATGGCATGCATCGCCTCGGAAATCAGGTATTCGCGCAACATCGGCCCGATCGCCGCCTTGCCATCGCCCCCCCGCGAGAACGGCGTGCGACCAGAGCCTTTCAGTTGCAGATCAAACCGCCGGCCCTTGGGATCCAGAAATTCCCCCAGCAGATGCGCCCGCCCGTCACCCAGTTGCGCAGAAAACCCGCCAAACTGATGCCCGGCATAGGCCAGCGCCACAGGATCAGCCCCCGGCGGCACCACCGCCCCGGAAAACCACGCCGCAGCCTCGGGCAATTCGCCCAAACCAAGATCCCGCGCCAAAGCCGTATTCAGCGCCACCACCGCAGGGGCCAGGGCCACATCAGGGGCCAGCCGCAGATAACTGCCTGGCAGATCGCGCGCATAGGTATTGTCAAATTGCATGAAAGCTCTCCCGGACAACCCCATATATGGGGCTGTTGCCGCCACATACCAACCGATCCTGGGAAAATTGGTCGGGGCGAGAGGATTTGAACCCCCGGCCCTCTGGTCCCAAACCAGATGCGCTACCAGACTGCGCTACGCCCCGACTGTTTGCGTCTTACGCTGCTTTGTACCGGATGAAAAGCCGTTACTCGCCCGAACAGGACCAAATTGCACTGCTTTGTTCAATCATCGGGTGCCGCATCTGACTGCCTTCGGCAATGCCCATCCGCGCGGCCAGACCGCCGTTGATTTCCAACACAAGCACAACGCCCTCACCGCCATCAATCGCCGTTTCGTCATGCGGAATGGCGTTGGAATGAACCCGTGTCACCAGCCCCGTGGCGTCGGCAAAGATCATGTCCAGCGGAATAAGCGTGTTCTTCATCCAGAACTGCGCGTGCTTTGGCTGTGGGAAGACAAACAGCATCCCTGCCGATGTCGCCATCTTCTCGCGAAACATCAGTCCCTGCGATTGCTCGGCGACATCATCGGCCACCTCGACGGTGAACCGTTGCACGCCGGACGGGCCGCGCAATTCGACGGCCGTATCCGTACAGGCGGCTTGGGCCACCCCAACCGGGGCCAGACCCAAAACCACCGCGATCAGTCGCGCACCGAAGCTTCCCATGACAACACCTGCACAGCCATTCGTCCACGTTTGCCTTCGACAATGCGCAAGCACACTGCCTCTCCTGCCGACAGATCGGCAAAGCCCGAGTGTCTCAGAACCTCGACATGCACAAACACATCTTCCTCGCGGCCAAAAACATTGGCAAAACCAAAGCCTTTGCCCTTGTCGAACCACTTCACCCGTGCAGGTTCCAGCGGCAAAGCCAAAAGCTCTTCGGGTGTGGCCGACGCGGTTTCCTCGCTCAGCGGGAAAGCGCCGCCGGGCGGTGGTTCGATCTTTACGACCTCAACCGCCTGCACGCCACGCGGCGTTTGTTGCACCTTCACGGTGATTCCTGCACCATCCGCAACCGAGCTTTGGCCATAGTTCCGCAGCACGTTGGCGTGCAAAAGAATGTCAGCGGAAGTGCCTTCCGCAACTATGAATCCGAACCCTTTGGTCGGATCAAACCATTTTACCCGGCCATGCAGAACCTGCACGTCCATATCTTCATCAGTCATCGGTAGGACCGTTTCCCCAGATAGAGCCCCGAGACCAAGTCATGACGGCAATCCGGGGTCCGTTGCAAGTGCCTTTATGATAGATTTTCGCACTTAAGCGTTCACGAAGCGTGAAATTCAGGGATTTAGTCGATTGATTTCCCACGCTTTTTCGACCGCTGCGCGTGTCCAGCGAAACCGGTCATGCAACCGGAATGCTCCATCCGCCCAAAACTCCATCTCCAAAGGGACAATGCGATAGCCGCCCCAGAAGGGTGGCCGCTTTGGGTTCGGGCCATGGGTTGCGGTGATCTTCGCCACTTCGGCCATCAGCGCACCGCGCGACGACAGGGGCTGTGATTGCTGGCTGGCCCAGGCGCCCAGACGCGACTTCAGGCTGCGGCTGGCGTAGTAGGCGTCGGCGGGCGCGCCCTCTTCGCGCGACACCAGCCCGCGCACGCGGATCTGGCGGCGCAGGGATTTCCAATGCAGCACGAAGGCCGCCTTGCCCGCGCCGTCCAACTCGGTCGCCTTGACCGAGGTGTAGTTGGTGTAAAACACAAAGGCCGCAGGCTCGATGTCTTTCAACAACACCATGCGCGCATTGGGCATCCCGTCGGCGTCAACCGTCGACAAGGCAATCGCGTTGGGGTCGTTCGGCTCTGATGCCTCGGCTTCGGCCAACCAACGCTGCGCAATCACAAACGGGTCGTCGCCCGCGAAGATACCTGTTCTGTCCATGGCCTTGTCCTTCCAATCCGCGGGCACTGCGCCCGCGCCCTTGATGCGCAGCGACCTTTCGCCTACACACCTTCCACATATTCAAGGGTGGGCGGGGAAGACCGAATGTCAACCGGACTAATGGCAGGAAAACGCGGGCTCATCATGGGGCTTGCCAACGACAAATCCATCGCTTGGGGGATCGCGCAGGCCATCGCGGCGCAGGGCGCTGAAATTGCCTTTTCCTATCAGGGCGATGCGTTGAAAAAACGGGTCGAGCCTTTGGCCGCCTTGATCGGCATGAAGGAATTCGTCGAATGCGACGTGGCGGATGAGTCGTCGATCGACGCGCTTTTCGCCCATCTCGAAAAGCTGTGGGGCAAGATCGACTTCCTTGTCCACGCCATCGGCTTTTCCGACAAGAACGAATTGCGCGGGCGCTATGTCGACACCAGCCGCGCCAACTTCATGATGACGATGGATATTTCGGTCTACTCCTTCACCGCCGTCTGCCGCCGCGCAGCCGCGATGATGAACGAAGGCGGCAGCCTTCTGACCCTGACCTATTACGGCGCCGAAAAGGTGATGCCGCATTACAACGTCATGGGCATCGCCAAGGCCGGGCTTGAGGCAAGCGTGAAATATCTGGCCGAAGACCTTGGCAAAGACGGCATCCGCGTCAACGCCATCTCGGCAGGTCCGATCAAGACGCTGGCCGCAAGCGGTATCGGTGATTTCCGGTACATCATGAAGTGGAATGAGCTGAACAGCCCCTTGCGCCGCAACGTGACACAGGAAGAGGTCGGCAAGGCCGCTCTGTACCTGTTGTCCGACCTTGGGTCCGGCACCACCGGCGAAAACCTGCATGTGGACGCAGGCTATCACGTCGTCGGCATGAAGGCTGTCGATGCGCCGGACATCGACGTTGTGACAGGCCGCAAGGAATGACGCTGGCGGCCTTCCTGACCTTTGCGGGGCTTGTTATCTTTGCCGCCATCAGTCCCGGCCCCGCCGTGCTGATGTCGGCCCGCACCGGTTTGACCGAAGGCTTTCGCACCGGCGTCATTCTGGCGCTTGGCATTGCCAGCGGCGCGGTGATCTGGGCCATGGCGGCGATGTTCGGGCTGAACCTTGTGTTCGCCGCCGCACCCTCGTTGCTGTGGCTGCTGAAGATCGGCGGCGCGGCTTACCTGTTGTGGATGGCGTGGCACCTGTGGCGCGATGCAAAGACGCCGCTGGTGACCACGGATAGCCGCCCCACCCCGCGGTCGCCGCTGGCTGCCTTCCGGCTGGGGCTGTGGACCAATCTGGCCAACCCGAAGGCGGCGGTGATGTTTTCGTCGATCTTCCTTGGCACCCTGCAAGACGACACCCCGCTGTGGGAACTGGGGCTGCTGCTGGCAGTGATCTTTCTGGCCGAGACGCTGTGGAACACCCTTGTCGCCCGCATCTTCTCGTTCGAGCAAAGCCGGGCCCGCTATATCAGCCTGAAAACCATCATCGACCGCAGCTTCGGCGGGCTTCTGGCCCTGCTCGGGGTCAAGATCGCCGCAACCTGAGGAAACGCCATGAACGACCGTCTGCCGCATGAAAAAGGCTTTCACGTCAGCTGGGACCAGATGCACCGCGACAGTCGCGCGCTGGCGTGGCGGCTGGACGGCAAGGGGCCGGATGGTGGCGTCTGGAAGGCCGTCGTCGGCATCACCCGCGGCGGCCTTGTGCCCGCGATGATCGTGGCGCGCGAGCTGGACATCCGCATGGTTGATACCATCAGTGTGAAAAGCTACAACCACCAGTCGCAAGGCGCGGCGCAGGTGATCAAATCCCCGCAAGCCGACCTGATGGGCGACGGCACCGGCATTCTGATCGTGGATGATCTGGTCGATTCGGGCAAAACCCTGGAAGTGGTGCGCAAGCTTTATCCCAACGCCCATTTCGCCACCGTCTATGCCAAGCCGTCCGGCAAGCCGATGGTCGACAGCTACATCACCGAGGTCAGCCAGGACACCTGGATCTTCTTCCCGTGGGACATGGCGCTGCAATACGTCCAGCCCTTCCGCGGGCAGGACTGACGGGCGCCCATATCGCCCCGACCGTGCCTGCCTTACGTCACCAATCCCGGCCCCTTGCCGTGCGGACGGCCGAAACGCCAGATGAACGGCCCTGACGGAGACACCCGATGACCCACCCGCTGAACCCCGCCATGGCCGCCACCTTTGCCCCCCCGGTGATGGAGGCGCGGCGCTGGTTGAACGGGGTGGTCTTCCCGCCAGAGCGCCCCCTGATCAACGTCAGCCAGGCCGCCCCGGTCGATATTCCGCCCATCGGCCTGCGTCAGGCGATTGCCGATGCGGCGCTGCACCAGCCCGAGGCGCATCTGTACGGCCCTGTGCTGGGCATGCCCGCCCTGCGCGCCGAAATCGCCAGCCAATGGTCGGTGGCCTACGGCGGGGTGATCCGGGATGATCAGGTTGCCATCACCCAAGGCTGCAATCAGGCCTTCTGCGCGGTCATGTCCACTCTTGCTGGCGCGGGGGATGAGGTGATCTTGCCGACCCCGTGGTATTTCAACCACAAAATGTGGCTTGATATGCAAGGGGTTAAAACTGTCCCCCTGCCCGCAGGCGCGGGTCTTGTCCCCGAGGCCGCCGCAGCCGCGGCCCTGATCACTGACCGCACCCGCGCCATCGTGCTGGTCAGCCCCAACAACCCCGGCGGCGCGGAATATCCGGCCGAAACGCTGGCCGCCTTCCGCGATCTGGCCCGCGCGCGCGGCGTGGCCCTGATCGTCGATGAAACCTACCGTGATTTTGACAGCCGGTCCGGCCGTGCGCACGATCTGTTCAGCGATCCAGATTGGGCAGATACCTTCATCCACCTCTACAGCTTTTCCAAAACCTACCGCCTGACCGGGCATCGCGTCGGGGCCATCGTGGCATCGGCGCAGCGGTTGGCCGAGGTGGAAAAATTCCTCGACACCGTCGCCATCTGCCCCGGCCAACTGGGCCAGATCGGCGCGCTTTGGGGCATGCAGAACCTGTCGCAATGGGTGGCAGGCGAACGCGCCGAGATTCTGACCCGCCGCGCCGCGATGGTCGATGGTTTCTCGGCCCTGCCCGACTGGAAACTGCTGGGCTGCGGTGCCTATTTCGCCTATGTCGAACACCCGTTCCCGCTTGCGTCCGACGCGCTGTGCAAACGGCTGGTGCCCGAGGCCAGCCTGCTGATGCTGCCCGGCACCATGTTCCAGCCCGAGGGCAGCGCCGCAGGCCAACGCCAGATCCGCATCGCCTTTGCCAATGCCGACACCACCGGCATCGCGGAAATGTTCCGGCGTCTGGCACGCTGGCAAGCCTGAGCCGCAGCCCCACCCTTGCCCCCTCGCGCCCAACCGCTTAGACAGGCGCAAACCTTTCAGAACAGGCAGATCCATGGCCAAGGCTCCTCACACCGACGACGACACCCCGATCAAAAAGCGCCGCGGGGCCTCTGTGATGGCTTGGGTGCTGATGGCCATGCTGGTGGGCGGCCTGGGTGGTTTTGGCGTCACCAGTTTTGGCGGCGGCATCACTGCGATCGGCCGCGTGGGCGACCGTGACATCGAAGTCAACGATTACGCCCGCGCCTTGCGGCAGGAAATCAACGCGTTTTCGGCGCAGGTCGGCCAGCCCCTGACCCTGACACAGGCGCAGGCGCTGGGTCTGGACAAGCAGGTGCTGCAAAAGGTCATCACCCGCGCCGCACTGGACAACGAGGCCGCTCAGGTCGGCGTTTCCGCAGGCGATGCCGTGGTGGCCAGCCAACTGTCAACCATGACGCAGTTTCAGGGCACCACCGGCACCTTTGACCGCGATGCCTACCGCTTGACGCTGGATCAGAACGGCATGACCGAATCCGTGTTCGAAAACGGATTGCGCGCCGATATTGCCCGCTCGTTGCTGCAAGGGGCGGTTGTGGGTGGCTTTGCCGCACCGGCCGCGCTGACCGATACGCTGCTGGCCTATGCGGGCGAACAGCGCGGCTATTCCCTGCT
>CAZCFC010000181.1:0-6545 GCA_964497815.1 uncultured Cypionkella sp. | reverse complement strand
AGAGATCGAATATCTGATCGCCGCCGTGAACCGCTACTTCAAGGAAAAGCTGCGGCGTTCGGATGTTGTGCATCATTTTTCGGGCGTCCGCCCGCTGTTTGATGATGGCAAGGGCAACCCGTCGGCCGTCACCCGGGATTATGTGTTCGATCTGGATGAAACCGGCGGTGTGCCTTTGCTGAACGTCTTTGGTGGCAAGATCACCACGTTCCGCGAACTGGCCGAGCGCGGGCTGCACCGTCTGAAAGGGGTTTTCCCGCAGATGGGCGCAGATTGGACGGCCCACGCAGCCCTGCCGGGGGGCGACATGCCGAACGCCGATTATGAAAGCTTTGCCAATGACTTGCGTGTGGCCTATCCATGGATGCCGCGCAGCCTGCTGCAGCATTATGGGCGCCATTATGGCGCGCGCACGCGCAATCTGGTGGGGGCTGCCACCGCGCTTGCGGGCCTTGGCCAGCATTTCGGCGGTGATCTTTATGAGGCAGAGGTGCGCTATCTGATCGCCCATGAATGGGCGCGGACGGCCGAGGATGTTCTGACACGGCGCACCAAGCACAATCTGCATCTGACGGCGGCCCAGCAGGCCGCGTTCACCGACTGGATGCAGGGGGCCTGAATGCTGACGCTGTCACTGAACACCAACCCGCTGGTCAATCGCTTTGCCGATCCCGATGACCTGATCACCACGGTTGCCCGGGATCTTCGCATCCGCGATCTGCAACTGACGCATGAGTTCATCAACCCAAGCTGGCCCGCCCCAGTGATCCGCCGGCTGACGCGGGCGATGAATGCCGCCCTGCGCCGTACCGGCGTGCGCGTGACGTCTGGCATGACCGGTCCCTATGGCCGCCTGAACCATTTCGGCCATCCCGACCGCGATGTGCGCCGCTATTACGTTGATTGGTTCAAGACCTTTGCCGACATCACCGCCGATCTGGGCGGCACTTCGGTTGGCACGCAGTTCGCCATTTTCACCTATCAGGATTTCGATGACCCCATCCGCCGCGAAAGCCTGATCCAGACCGCCATCGACTGCTGGTCCGAGGTGGCCGAACATGCCAAGGCGGCGGGGTTGTCCTATGTGTTCTGGGAACCCATGAGCGTGGGGCGCGAGTTTGGCGAAACCATTGCCGCCGCAATGGCGCTGCAAGACAGGCTGACGGCGGCCAATATGGCGGTGCCGATGTGGATGATGGCCGATATTGACCACGGTGATCTGACCAGCCCGAACCCGGATGATGTCAATCCCTACGCCTGGGCACGGGCGGTCCCGCAGGTGTCTCCGATCATCCATATCAAGCAAAGCCTGATGGACAAGGGCGGCCACCGTCCCTTTACCGCCGCCTTCAACGCCAAGGGCCGCATCCATCCCGAACCCTTGCTGGCGGCCTTTGCCGCAGGTGGGGCGCGTGACAACGAAATCTGTCTTGAGTTGTCGTTCAAGGAACGCGACCCGAATGACCGCGAGGTGATCGCCCAGATCGCTGAAAGCATTGCGTTTTGGGCACCGCATATTAACAGCGGTGTGGCCGATCTTCATATCTGACGGGGTGCCCATGACCGCTTTCGCCTTTCTGACCGCCACTGAAATCCTGTTTGGACGCGGCACCTTCGCGCAAGCGGCGCCGCGCGTGGCGGCGATGGGGCAGGCGGTGTTTGTGCTGCACGGCACCCCGGCGCGGGCCGATGGACTGGTGCAGGCATTGCAGGCGCAGGGCTGCACCGTCACCCGCTTTGGGGTGGACAGAGAGCCCGACATCGCGCTGATCACCGCAGCAACCACTTTCGCCAAGGGCGCGCAGGTTGTGGTGGCGATCGGTGGCGGTGCGGTGATAGACACGGGCAAGGCGGTGGCCGCGATGGTCCCCGCCAGCCGTCCGCTGCTGGATCATCTGGAGGTGATCGGCGGCGCGTTGCCGCTGGATCAGCCGCCTTTGCCCTTTGTGGCCATTCCCACCACCGCAGGCACCGGGGCCGAGGTGACGCGCAATGCGGTCATCGGCAGTCCGAATCATCAGCGCAAGGTCAGTCTGCGCGACAAGCGCATGTTGCCCGCGCTGGCAATCGTGGACCCTGCGCTGACCGATCACACCTCGCGCGGTGTCACCCTGGCCTCGGGACTTGATGCCATCACGCAGGTGATAGAGCCATACATCAGCACCCGCGCCAACCGTTTGACGGATGCGCTGTGCCGCGAAGCGATTCCGCTGGGCCTGCGCGCGCTGTGTCGGCTGATGCAGGCCGAAGACGCTGGCGCGCGTGATGACATGGCTTGGGTCAGCCTGTGCGGTGGGCTGGCGCTGGCCAATGCCGGGCTGGGGGTGATCCATGGGCTGGCAGGGCCGCTGGGGGGGCTGCATCCCGCACCGCATGGCGCGATTTGCGGGGCGCTGTTGCCGCAGGGGCTGGCCCTGAACCGCCGCCACATGAAAGACACTGCAAAGATGGATCAGGTGATCGGCTGGATTGCAGAAGCCTTTGAAACCAGTTCTGAAAATGCGCTAAGCGCCTTGGCAGACTGGTCGCGCGCCAATGGATTGCCGGGCCTTGCCGCAATGGGATTCACCCAGGCACACCTGACCGCCGCCGCGACAGCTGCGGCCAGTTCGTCGTCGATGCAGGCCAATCCGGTGGCGCTGAGCCAACCCGATTTGCTGGCCCTGATGGACGCAAGCCGATGACACGCAATCCTGCCCTGATCGACCCCGAAGACTCGCTCGCCATCCGCGCGGCATGGCTTCATTATGTCGGTGGGCTGACGCAAGCGGCCGTTGCCAAGCGGCTTGGACTGCCGTCGGTCAAGGCGCATCGCCTGATTGCCCGGGCCGTGGCCGAAGGTGCCGTCAAGGTAACGATCGACGGCGATATTGTCGAATGCGTGATGCTTGAGGCACAGCTTTCCGCCCGCTTTGGCCTTGAGTACTGCGAAGTTGCCCCCGATCTGGAAGAGCCGGGCCTGCCGATCCGCAGTCTTGGGATGGCAGGGGCGGGATTTCTGCGGCGCGAGATTGACCGGGGTGACAGGGGGGTGATCGGCCTTGGCCATGGCCGCACTTTGACCGCGATGGTGCGGCAATTGCCCCGTCTGGATGCGCCTGAATTGAAGTTTGTGTCATTGTTTGGCGGGCTTACGCGGAATTATTCCGCCAACCCGCATGATGTGATGCACCGCATTGCCGAAAAGACCGGCGCGCGCGCCTATGTGATGCCGGTTCCGTTTTTCGCCAATACCGCCGAGGACCGCGAGGTGCTGCTGGCCCAACGCGGAGTGGCCGAGGTGTTTGCGATGGCCAACGGTGCGGGGTTGCAGATTGTCGGCATCGGCACGGTTGAGATTGATGCGCAACTGGTGGCGTCAGGTATGATCGAACCAAAAGAGATCAATGGGATACAGGCTGCGGGCGGTGTTGGGGAACTGCTTGGCTATTTCTTTGATGCCCAAGGCCGGACGCTGCAGACGGCCTTGACCGAACGCACCTTGTCCGTGGCTTTGCCCGATGCGGGCGCTGGCCAGATCGTCGCGGTGGCCGGTGGCGCGGAAAAGGTGCAGGCCATCCGCGCCGTTTTGAACAGCCGCCGCCTGCGCGGCCTGATCACGGATGAGCGCACGGCAAAGGCGCTGCTGTCATGATAAAGGTGGCCGGGCTGGCCCACCACGGATAGCCCGGCCATCGCGTCAAAGAATGGTCTGGCCCGTGGCCGCCCAATCCTTGGCGAATTGCTCCAGTCCTTTGTCGGTCAGCACATGGTTGGCCAAACCCTTGATGACGCCCGGCGGGATCGTGGCAACATCTGCCCCGGCCAACGCCGCGTCCTTGACATGGTTGGCGCTGCGGATCGAGGCCGCAAGGATCTGCGTTTCAAAGCCATAGTTGTCGTAGATCTGACGGATGTCGTGGATCAACTCCATGCCGTCGATGTTGATGTCGTCCAGACGCCCAAGGAACGGCGAGATATAGGTCGCGCCCGCCTTGGCCGCCAGCAGGGCCTGATTGGCGGTGAAGCACAACGTCACATTGGTCTTGATACCTTTGTTGGTGAAATAGCGGCAGGCTTTCAGGCCGTGCAGGGTCAGCGGCAGCTTGATCACCACATTCGGCGCGATTTTCGCCAGATGTTCGCCTTCGGCTACCATGCCCGCATAGTCCATCGACGCCACTTCCGCCGAGACGGGGCCATCGACCAAAGCGCAGATCTCGGCGATCACCTCTTTGAAATCACGTCCGGATTTGGCGATCAGACTGGGGTTTGTGGTAACACCGTCCAGCAGGCCCAGATCGTTCAACTCGGCGATTTCACTGACAACGGCGGTATCGACAAAGAATTTCATCACATGCTCCTGCGTGGGAATCGGGAAGGGTTGGTTGTGGGCAGTGTTAACTTTGGTCTGTGATTATCACAAGTAAAAATAACAAAATCACAAAAATCACTTTGCAAGCGATATTTCTGATGTTAAGAAATGGCAACGCAAGGGGGCCACCGTGAAGCGCGAAGACCGCAAACAGGCGATCATGGATTTGCTGGTGGAACAGCACGCGGTCGATCTTGAAGATCTGGCTGAACGCTTTGCCGTTTCGAAAATGACCATCCACCGTGATCTGGATGATCTGGAATCCGAGGGCCTTCTGCGCAAGATGCGCGGTGGGGCCACGATTGACGCAGGCACGCAGTTTGAATCCGACTTCCGGTTTCGCGCGCGTCAGGATGGCAGCGCCAAGGCCCGCATGGCCCGCGCGGCATTGGATCTGGTCGAGCCTGGCATGACGCTGATGGTCAACGATGGGTCGATGGCCGCGGTTCTGGGTGCCATGCTGCCTGAAAAGCGCCCGCTGACCGTGATCACCAACAATGCGGCCATCATGGATGCCCTCTGTACCGAAAGCGGCATCACGCTGATTGCTTTGGGCGGGGTGTATTCTGCGAAATTCAATGGCTTCTTTGGGGTTGTAACCGAAGAAACGCTGGCCCGCCTGCGGGCCGACATCGCCTTTATCTCGGCCCCCGCCGTGTCTGGCACCCGTGCCTTTCACATGGATGACAACGTGGTGCGCGCCAAGCGGGCGATGATTGCTTCGGCCGCGCGCACCTGCCTTCTGGTCAACCACCAACGCTTTGGCCGCACGGCGTTGCATGTGTTGGCTGATCTGACCGATTTCGATGCCATCATCACCGATGCCACCCCGGAACCCGAAGCCCGCGCTGCGCTTGATCGCGCCGGGATCGTGCTGCGGCTGGCGAAAACACAGGACGCAGAATGACACAGCCGCAAGTCTGGATCGGTACCAGCTGGAAAATGAACAAGACGCTGGCCGAGGCGCAGGCCTTTGCGCGCGGTCTGACCCGGGTGCTGGACCCGCGGATCCAAAGCTTTGTGATCCCGCCTTTCACGGCGGTCCGCGAGGTCAAGGCGATGTTGGCCGATACGACGGTCAAGGTTGGTGCGCAGAACATGCACTGGGCCGACGCGGGGGCGTGGACGGGTGAAATTTCGGCCCCGATGCTGCGCGACTGCAATCTTGACATGGTCGAGTTGGGCCATTCCGAACGCCGCGAATTCTTTGGCGAAACCGATGAAACCGTGGGTCTGAAGGTGGAATCCGCCGTGCGCCATGGGCTTGTTCCCCTGATCTGCATTGGGGAAACTCTGGCACAGCGCGAAGACGGTCGTGCGGCCCAAGTGCTGGAAACGCAGGTGCGCGGCGCGTTTGCCAAGCTGACGGAGGCGCAGAAATCCGCACCCATCCTGCTGGCCTACGAGCCGGTCTGGGCCATCGGCGCAAACGGTATTCCGGCCACGTCTGACTATGCCGACGCCCGCCAGGCCGAAATCATCGCTGTGGCGCACGCCGTGCTGGGGCGCCGGATTCCCTGTCTTTACGGCGGATCGGTCAATCCGGACAACTGTGCCGAACTTATCTCTTGCCCGCATATCGACGGGCTGTTCATTGGCCGCTCGGCCTGGAATGTCGCGGGTTATCTCGACATTCTGGCCCGCGTCGCCGCAACTTTGTAAAGGAAATCCCATGAAACTAGCCATCGCAGGAGACAGCGCCGGTGAAGGTCTGGCCAAGGTTCTGGCCGACCATCTGCGCGCGACCCATGAGGTGTCCGAAGTGTCGCGCACCGACGCCGGGCCTGATGCGTTTTACGCCAATCTTTCGGATCGCGTGGCCAGCGCGGTTCTGGCGGGCACCTATGATCGTGCCATTCTGGTTTGCGGCACCGGGATCGGCGTTTGCATCGCCGCCAACAAAGTGCCCGGCATCCGTGCCGCACTGACCCATGACACCTATTCCGCCGAACGTGCGGCGCTGTCCAACAACGCCCAGATCATCACCATGGGCGCGCGGGTGATCGGCCCCGAACTGGCCAAGGCCATTGCCGATGCCTTCTTGAAAGAGACGTTTGACGAGTCCGGGCGTTCCGCGACCAACGTCGCCGCGATCAACGCGCTTGACGCCAAATACAGCACGAAGTGAGAGGGGAAATCATGGCCGTCAAAGTAGCGATCAACGGGTTTGGTCGGATTGGGCGCAATGTGT
>CAZCFC010000180.1:0-6547 GCA_964497815.1 uncultured Cypionkella sp. | reverse complement strand
TCAAGCGGTTCATGGAGCATCTGAACCCGCGCTATGCCCGCACCGTGGCGCTGTCGAAGCCGTCTGATGCCGAAAAGGGCCAGTGGTTCTTTCAGCGCTACATTCAGCATCTGCCGACGGCAGGTGAAATGGTGTTCTACGACCGCTCTTGGTACAACCGCGGCGGGGTAGAGCGGGTGATGGGCTTTTGCACCCCCGCCGAATATCTGGAATTCATGCGTCAGGCCCCCGAATTTGAACGGATGCTGGTGCGGTCGGGCATCCGGCTGTACAAATATTGGTTCTCGGTCACGCGCGATGAACAACTGTTGCGTTTCAAGGCGCGCGAGACAGACCCACTGAAGATGTGGAAATTGTCTCCCATCGACAAGGCCAGCCTTGATAAGTGGGACGATTACACCGAGGCGAAGGAAGCGATGTTTTTCTATACTGACACCGCTGACGCACCTTGGGTGATCGTGAAGTCGAACGACAAGAAACGCGCGCGGCTGAACTGCATGAAACATTTCCTGTCCACCATCGACTATCCCGGCAAGGATCACGCTGTCATCGGCGCGCCTGATCCGCTGATCGTCGGAAGGCCCAGTCAGGTGCTGACCGGATCTGGACATATCCTTGATACCGCCACCCATCCGGCCATTCGCCGCTAACCTGTCCAAGGCGGCTTGGCCTTTGGGGCGTGTCCCTTTAGGTTTCTGCAAAACCCAAAGGGGGGACGCATGCGACGTATCGTTCTGACAACAGCCCTTGGCATGGGTCTGGCTTGGCCTGCCTTGGCACATCCGCATGTGTTCGTTGACACGGGCATCGAGGTGATCTTCGATGCACAGGGCCGCGCTGCGGCGTTGCGGATCACCTGGACCTATGACGACCTGATTTCGCTGGCGCTGTTGTCGGATCGTGGGATGGACCTGGATTTCGACGGTGTGCTGACGCCTGCCGAACTGGCTGCGCTGAACGGGTTTGACATGCAATGGCCGCCGGGGGTGCCCGGTGATACCTATGCCCTGCTGGGCGATGCGCCCTTGGGTCTGTCGGGGCCTGCGGATTGGACCGTGTCTTATGCTGATGCCAGGATTACCTCGACCCATCTGCGGCGGCTGGAGGCGCCTGTTGTGATCAAGGAAGCGCCCTTGGTGGTGCAGGTCTATGACACCGGTTATTACACCGCCTATACGATTATCGGTGATCCGGTGCTGACCGGTGCGCCTGCGTGTCTGGCCGAAGCGTTCGAGCCGGATCAAGAGGCGGCGGATGCCATCTTGCAGCAATCCATCAGCGAATTGGCGGGCGGCGATGCCGAGGGCGATTTTCCCGCTGTGGGGGCCGCCTATGCCGAAGAGGTAAGGGTCACATGCAACGCAGCCTTTTGATCCTTGGGCTTGTGGTGGCCGGGGGCATGGCGCTGCTCTGGGCCACTGGTGGCTATGAGGCCTTGCAGGCGCAGGTGCTGCAGGGCCAGCGTGAGGTGCAATCGGCGCTGGCGGCGGCTGTGCGCAACATCCGTGCAGGGCAGGCGGGGGCTTTGGCGGGGTTGCTGACGGTCAGTTTCTCTTATGGCGTGCTGCATGCCGCCGGGCCCGGCCATGGCAAGGTGCTGATCGGTGGCTATGGCATCGGGCGTCGGGTGCCGGTGCTGGCGTTGTCGGCCATAGCCCTTGGCTCAAGTCTGGCGCAGGCGGCGGTGGCGGTGGCTGTGGTTTACGCAGGCGTGGCCGTGCTGGGCTGGACACGCCTGCAAATGGAGGGCGTGGCCGAAGACATCATGGCCCCGGTCGGATCGGCCGCGATTGCGGCGGTGGGGCTTTGGCTGATCTGGCGCGGGCTGCGGGGTATTCGCACAGCACACCATGACCCCCGTGACCACCATCACCATCACGACGCTGATTGCGGTTGCGGTCATGCCCATGGCCCAAGTCTGGACGAGGTGGCCCGCCTGTCAAGCTGGCGCGACACCGCCGCCCTGATTGCGGGCATTGCGGTGCGCCCCTGTTCCGGTGCGCTGTTCCTTCTGATCCTGACATGGCAAATGGGCATCGGCCTTGCGGGCATCGCGGGCACCTTTGCCATGGGCTTTGGCACTGCCCTTGTCACCATCGCTGTGGCTCTGATGGCGGTCTGGACCCGCTCGGGCGCGCTGGCCAGTCTGCCCGGCAGCCGCATCGCCCACGCCCTGCCGTGGTTCGAGGTGCTGGCGGGGACGGTGGTGGCGCTGGTGGCCGGGTCGTTGCTGGTGCAGGCGCTATAGGCGGTGGTGCTGCTTCCCATGGTGCTGACTTGCCCCAGCCCCGTTGTGGCGATATGTTTGACATATGATCAAAACATTGTCCTACCCTGCACATGCCCGCGCCACTTTGGCTTTGGGCCTGCCGTTGATTGGCAGCCATCTGGCGCAGATGTCGCTGCATGTCACAGATACCGTGCTGTTGGGCTGGTACGGGGTGAATGAACTTGCGGCGGTGGTGCTGGCGACATCGACCTTCTTTGTCACCTTCATCCTTGGATCAGGCTTTGCGCAGGCGGTGATGCCGCTTGTCGCCGCAGCCTTGGGGCGTGGCGATGAAACGCAGGTGCGTCGCGACACAAGGATGGGTCTGTGGTTGTCATTTGCCTTCGGGCTGATGACCTATCCGTTGTTCTGGTGGTCCAAGGCACTGCTGCTGGCCTTGGGGCAAAAGCCCGAGGTCGCCGCATTGGGACAGGATTTCCTGCGCATTGCCGGTCTGGGGATGATACCGGCCCTGCTGGTGATGGCGCTGAAAAGCTATCTTGCCGCGCTGGAGCGGACGCAGGTGGTGCTTTGGACCACGCTGGTGGCGGTTGGGGTCAATCTGGTGATGGCCTATGCGCTGATCTTTGGCCATTGGGGCGCGCCGGAACTGGGGGTGCGCGGGGCCGCGATTGCGTCGTTGGCGGTGCAGGTGCTGACCTTTGTGGTGCTGGCCATCTATGCCGCATGGCTGCCCGAGTTGCGGCGCTTTCGGTTGTTCCAACGCTTTTGGCGGCCGGATGGGCAGGCTTTGGTGCGGGTGTTCCGGCTGGGCTTGCCCATCGGTGTGACAGGCTTGGCGGAAAGCGGCATGTTTCAGGCCACAGCGCTGATGATGGGCTGGATTGGCACTGTGGAACTGGCTGCGCATGGCATCACGATGCAGGTGGTGTCGCTGTCTTTCATGGTGCATCTGGGCCTGTCCAATGCCGCCACGGTCCGGGCGGGCCGCGCCGATGGTGCGCATGACGCGCAAGGGCTGCGGGATGGCGCCAAGGTTGCGATTGCGTTGTCCTTCGGCTTTGGCGTGGCGATGGTGCTGCTGTTCATGGCGCTGCCGCGCCCGATCATCGCGCTGTTTCTGGACGGGTCCAAACCGGAAACGCCGATGATCATCGCCTTTGGTGTCACACTTCTGGCGATGGCCGCACTGTTTCAACTGGCAGATGCGATGCAGGTGATGGCACTGGGGCTGTTGCGGGGCGTCCGGGACACGCAGGTGCCGATGATCGCAGCCACGGTCAGCTATTGGGTGATCGGCATCCCCTGCGCCTATCTTCTGGCGTTCCGCGCCGGATTGGGAGGCGTCGGGCTTTGGCTGGGGCTGGTGATCGGCCTGACCTTTGCCTCGACCACCATGATGTGGCGGTTCTGGCACCGTGTACCCCGCTAACGCAAGGTCTTGGGCAATTGGGCCAACAGGCGCTGTCCGAACCGGATTTCGCCTGCGGTGCTCCAGTGATCACCGTCTGACCAGAAGATGGCATCGCAAGACATGAAATCCTGCTTGATATCAAAGCCGTAGGCGGCCAGCGGCAGATGTGCGGCCCCAATGGTTGCTGCGGCCTCTGCAACCCTCGTGTCAAGGCGCTCAAAGGCCCGGGCCTGGCCGGGGCGCAGCTCGGGGGCTGCGGCACAGCCCCGACGCAGGATACGGTTGGCGCTGATATGTGGTTCAATCCGCGGGCTTATCCATAGCACGGGAACCTGTGTGACCACGATTTGACGCAGGTAGTCAGAAATCCGGGACAGCGCCATGATGTTCACGCCGAAATCAGGCAAAGGCTGATGCGCCGAAGCGCGGGTGAACAATTGGCGCGAACCTTCGCGCCCGTCCGGCCCCGTCAGCAGATAGGCCCCGGCCTGCACGAACAGGACCTGGCTGAACAGCTGCGGCTGGGCTGTGATCAGGGCCACAAAGTCATCAAACGGGCAGTCGGCGTCTGCCTCGGCAGGGCGACAGCCGCCGTTGGTGATGCCCAGCAGGAAGGGCTGCGTTCCGACAGATTTCAGCGCGTTGAACAGGTCGATGCCGTGACTGTCACCAAGCACCACAATCCCGGGGCCAAAATCCGCACTACAGGCCCGGATGCGGGCAATACCTGTGTCTGTCAGCTGGGTCAGATTGAACCGGCAAGGGGCGTCATCCATTGGCAGACGGCTGTTTTCACGGGCGATGCGCACAAGGTCCAGCACGGCGGCCTGATCGGGATGGCGCAGCCGCCACAGCCTGTCATTGCCCCCGCTGACCAGTCCAATCGCGCCCGCCGCCACAAGACAGACCGTCGCCAGCCCGGCCCGGGTGAACAACCGCTTGGGTGCGGCAAGCCAGCGGTCGTCGGCGCGGCGAAACGGCTGTTCGATCCAGCGCCAACTGGCCCATGCCAAGCCATAGGTCAGCCCGGTCAACGCGGCCATTGTCCAGACCTCGGGGGCGTCTGTCGCTGCAACCCGCGCCAATGCAAACAACGGTTGATGCCACAGATAGGCCGAATACGAAATCAGACCGATGCCCACCATGGGCGGCAACGACAACAACCGTCCGGTCAGGTTGTCTGCCCCTGCAAACAGGATCACCAGACCTGTGCCCACCACAGGCATCAGCGTATAAACCGAAGGGTAGGGGATGCGGTCGCTGTGCCAAAGCATGGCCCCAAGGATCAGTCCAAGGCCAAGCATCGCCGCCGGTCCATGCGACTTCAGGGGGTGGCGATGGGCAATCCATGCCGCAAGCGATCCTGCCAGCAATTCCCAGAACCGGGACAGCGAAAAGAAGAAGTTCACCTCGGGTTCGGCCACCGCGCCCCATTGTGCCAATGCCAGACTGGCAACGGCCATACCCGACAAGCCAAGTGTCACCATCCTTGGCCCGCGCCGCAACAGCGCCGCCAGCAACAGCGGGAACAGCAGGTAATACTGTTCTTCGATCGACAGGCTCCATGTGTGCAACAACGGCGCCTCTTCGAGAGCGGGCGAGAAGTAGCCACTGTTGGCCCCGAACAGCAGGTTCGAAACAAACATCAGGACTGCCAGCAACGACTTGGAATAGGCTTCAAGCTGCGGCGGGATCATCAAAACCCATGCCGCCAAAGTGGTCGCGACAAGGACGACGGCCAGGGCCGGCAGGATCCGCCGCACCCGGCGCTCGTAGAATTGCAGGATGCTGTAGTGTCCGTTGCGCATATCTTTCAGCAAGATCGCGGTGACAAGAAAGCCCGAGATCACAAAGAACACATCAACCCCGGCAAAACCGCCGTGCAATGGCACCAGACCACTGTGAAACAGAACGACGGCCGTTACCGCGATGGCGCGCAGACCGTCAATTTCGGGTCGATACGAAAGGCTCATTCCGTCGCCGCTTCGCCCTTCATCAGGCGTTCGGCCTTCTTGCGCACCAGAACCGTGCGCAGGTCGTGCATCGCCAGCAGCAACAGATCCGTGACCTGTTCCAGTTGGGTGTCATCTGCTTTTGACTGCACCCACTGCGTTGTCAGGTTCATGTGGTCGACCGCGCGCAGAATGTCATCGACATCACGCGCGGCCAGAACAGCCTGACGTTTGGCCACCCAATCACCGATCACCGCCAGGTCTTCGGGTGTCAGCTTGCGGTCGCCATGCGGCTTTATGTTGCCGTTCTTGACGTTGACCATGGCGATTTCTTCCATGTCGATCCGGCGCTGACGGTTTTCGGTGTCCACGCGGAACACCGCAGCGCCGTTGTCGCGGATACGGAAATAATACTCTGGAAGATCGCCGGACATGGGGCCCTTCAGGTCAAAGATGCACAGAAACTCTGGATGCGGGTGCAGGCGTCACGCAGCACCTCATCCGCCGTAGCGTAGCTGACCCGGAAGTTTGGCGAAAGCCCGAAGGCCGCCCCGAACACCACCGCAACCCCGGTTTCTTCCAGCAAAGCGGTGGCAAAGGCCTCGTCATTGGTGATCTTTGCCCCGCCAGCGCTGGTTTTGCCGATGCAGCCCGAAATATCCGGATAGACATAGAACGCGCCTTCGGGTTTGGGGCATTTCACACCTTTGGCCGCGTTCAGCATGGAAACCACCAGATCGCGACGGCGTTCGAACAGTTTGCGGTTGGGGGCAAGGAAATCCTGCGGCCCCGTCAAAGCCTCAAGCGCCGCATACTGGCTGACCGAACAGGGGTTCGAGGTGCTTTGGCTTTGGATGGTGCCCATCGCCTTGATCAGATGCACCGGCCCCCCCGCGTAGCCGATGCGCCAGCCGGTCATGGCATAGGATTTCGACACCCCGTTGCAGGTCA
>CAZCFC010000179.1:0-6583 GCA_964497815.1 uncultured Cypionkella sp. | reverse complement strand
AGGATGCTGGCGGGCAGCAGGCCTTCGTCGATCAGCGGTTGCAGCAACGCCACTTCGCCCGCCGACGCCGGGCCCATGGCCGCCATGTTGGTGTTTTCGAAGATCGAGTTGATCCGGGTGTACAGCCCGTAAAACAGCGTCTGGTTGGACCATTCAAAGTTGAACATCAACCCGATTGCCTCACGCACACGGGGGTCCTGGAATTTTTCGCGCCGCAGGTTGAACAGGAATGCCTGACCCGAGGCGATGCTGCCGTTCGGCAATTCCGTCTTGACCACCGAGCCGTTTTTCAGGGCGTCAAAGTCATAGCCGGTGGCCCATTGCTTGGACGAATTTTCAACCCGGAACGTGTAGACCCCGGCCTTGAAGCCTTCAAAGGCGGCATTGTCGTCCCCGAAATATTCGACGCGGATGCTGTCGAAATTATAGCGGCCAATCGACAAGGGATGCGCCGCCCCCCAATAATCGGGATTGCGTTTGTAGACGATCTGCTGACCGGGCTTCATGCTGTCCAGCATATAGGGACCGGTGCCGACAAAGGGCGTCAGCGTGGACTCTTCCAGATCATGTTTGTTCTTCTCAAAATCCGCCCGTGACATCACAGAAAGCCCGCCCGCCGTGGCTGGCATGTCCCGGAACGGCGTGCCCGGGGTGAAGGTGAACTTGATGCGGTAGGGGTCAAGCACCTCGACCGATTGGAATTTCTCATTGAAGACCGAGCGGAACTCGGCAATGCCCTTGTCGCGGAAGGTTTCATAGCTGAACAGCACATCGTCAGCCGTCATGGGGGTGCCGTCCGAGAATTTGACGTCGCGGCGCAGATTGAAGATCACCCAGGATCTGTCTTCGGGGTATTCCATGGTGTCGCACAACAGGCAGTAGGCGGCGCCGATTTCATCATCAACCCCGGCCAGGATCGCCTCGTAGGGGATCGCGGAAATGGCGGCGGGCACGCCTTTGACCGAATAGCGGTTCAGGCTGTCAAACGTGCCGGGGGCCCATTCGCTGATCTCGCCGCCCTTGGGGGCGTCGGGGTTCACATAGTCCAGATGTTTGAAATCGGCAGGGTATTTCAGGTTGCCAAAGGTCGAGATGCCGTGGGCCACGATCACGGCGGCCTCTTCGGCCCGCGCGGTCTGGGCCCAAAGGGGGGAGCTGATCGCCAGCAGCGCGGCCCCCAGCAGACCCATGCCCCGATTCGCCGTAACAGCCTGCGCCTTGATCATCGGTGTCATGCCCAAACCCCCTGTTCCGCATGGCTTGTGCCATGTCCTGCTTGACTTATGCTAAATCGGAACCTGTCCAGCCCACAAGGCGCGAATGCGTCAATTGGGCGTGAGGGGCGGCTTCGAATCAAAAAGGCCGCCCCTTGGGACGGCCCTTTGTCTTCGTGCAAGGCGATCTTACTGCAGTGTCGCCAGATAGGCGATCACATTGGCGCGGTCTTCGACTTTCGGCAGGCCCGCAAAGCCCATCTTGGTGCCCGGCGCATAGCCCTTGGGGTTGGTCAGGAACGCCTCCAGATTTTCCGGGGTCCAGGCATCTGCCGCCATGCTGACCAGCACTTCGGAATAGCCAAAGCCCGCGATCGAAGCCTTGGCGCGGTTCACGACGCCGTTCAGATGCGGGCCGGTGCCATCGGTGCCATCAAGCTTGTGGCAGGCCTTGCACTTGCCAAACACCTTTTCGCCAGCGGCCGCATCGGCTGCGGCGTAGACATCGGCAAAGACCGGGCCTTCGGCTGCGGCACCTTCGGTTGCAGCGGCGGCACCGGTGTCGATGGTATAGGCCTGCGCCACCGGTTCGGTTCCGTGCGATGCCGGAGCGGTTGCGTAAAGCACGTCCGCAGCCCAAGAGCCGAACATGAAGATCAGCAGCGATCCGCAGACCGCCCCGGTTGCTTTGGTCAGTGTCATCGTGTCGAACATGTCGCGCCTTTCTAACGGCTGGTGTGGCCGATACGTCGTTTGGGGCGTATCTACCCGCTTCCCCCGCCCTCTTTCAAGGTGTACTAGCGCGACCAATCGCCCCTTTGCGGGCTTTTTGCGGCGGAGAGTGGCAAAATGTCGGGACGCATCGCTTTTCAGGGTGAACTTGGGGCCTATTCGCATCAGGCCTGTCGTCAGGCCCGCCCGGACATGCAGGCGGTTCCCTGCGCCACCTTTGAAGAGGTGATCGAGCGCACCCGGTCAGGCGATGTCGATCTGGGCATGCTGGCGGTCGAGAATTCAACCTATGGCCGTGTCGCTGATGTGCATCGGTTGTTGCCGCAATCGGGTCTGCACATCATCGACGAGGCTTTTGTGCGGGTTCATATCAACCTGCTGGCCGTCAAGGGCACCACTTTGGATCAGGTGCGTCGCGTGCGCTGCATGTCGATTCTGCTGGGTCAGTGCGGCACCTTTCTGAAGGACCACAATCTGGCCACGCTGAACTGGACCGACAACGCCGCCGCCGCCCGCGATGTGGCGGCTTTGGGCGACCCTGCCGAAGCGGCGTTGGCCAGCGAACTGGCGGGCGAAATCTATGGGCTGGACGTTCTGGCGCGCGAGATCGAAGATCAGTCGAACAACACCACCCGCTTTCTGGTCATGTCCCGCGATCCCGACCACAGCCGTCGCGCCGATGCGATGATGACCACCTTCACCTTCCGCGTGCGCAACATTCCGGCGGCGCTTTACAAGGCGATGGGCGGCTTTGCCACCAATGGCGTCAACATGACCAAGCTGGAAAGCTATATGGTCGGCGGGTCCTTCACCGCGACCGAGTTTTACGCCGATATCGAGGGCCACCCCGACGACGCCAATGTGAAACTGGCGCTGGACGAATTGCAGTATTTCACCAGTCAGGTCGAAATTCTGGGCGTCTATCCCGCAGATCGCCGCCGCGGCTAAGTCCCGCAGCGCACCGATCAGACAGGCCGAAACGGCCGCAGTCACATCTTGCGCACCGCCAGATAGCGGCTTTCGATGTCGGTGGCCAACTGTGTCACGCGCTGTTCAAACTTGCGGTCGATCCGGGCGCGCGCCAGTCGCAGCGATTGCAGAAACAGCCGTGCCGCCAAGGACCGCGGTGTCACTTCCATCACCACATGCACCCGTGTCCGGCGGGCCGACATCTCCATCAGGTCCAGTTTGACCGAGCCTTCAACCGCCTGCGATTGCGCGGCAAAGGCCAGGGCCTGCGGTTCGATCATCACCAGACGCAGCGCGACGGCACGCACCTTGCCACGATAGGAAAATCGCGTGGCCCAGGACAGGCCGGGGCCGGGGCGCGTCAGTTTGTCTGTACGCTCGACCTCGGCACCCCGGCGCATGGCAGAGCGTTCCCAGGCTTCGAAATCGGTCATCGTCTTGTAAACGAAGTCGAGCGGTGCCTCGATGTCCTGTTTTGCGCTGAATCTCATCCTGCCCGTCCCCTGCGTCTGGCGGCCATTTGGCATGGCCCCGACGTTCTTGTCGTGATTGCCGTGAATCTGGCGCTATTCCAGCCGATCTGCAAGCCAGTTGGTCATCAGGAAATGCGCGATCGCCCCTTTTCGGCCCGGTTTGATCACCGGATGTTCTCCGGCCAGCACCTGCACCAGTTCTTCGCGTGTGACCCAGCGGGCGTCTTCCAACTCGACCGGGTCAACGGTGATCTGGTCTGACGTGGCCTCACAGATGCAACCGAACATCAACGAGGCAGGGAAAGGCCAGGGCTGGCTGGCCAGATAGCGCACGGTGCCGACCGTCACCCCGGTTTCCTCGAACACCTCGCGGCGCACGGCCGCCTCCAGCGGTTCGCCCGGTTCGACGAACCCGGCCAGCAAGGAATACATGCCCGCAGGCCACGGCGCGGACCGCCCCAGCAGCAGGCGGTTGCCGCGCACCACCAGCATGATCACCACCGGATCGGTGCGCGGAAAATGCTGGGCGTTGCAGGCAGGGCAACTGCGCTGCCATCCGGCATTGACCACGCCAGACGCGGCCCCACAGCTTGCGCAGAAACCATGCGTGCTGTGCCATTGCAGCAGCGCCTTGGCTGTGGCTGCAAGTTCCGCGTCGCGCGGGGACAGCGCGGCCATCACGGCGCGCAGGTCTTGAAACGCATGGCTCTCGGGCAGCGCAGGATGGGTTTGCAGGCTTTGGTCCAGAAACCCGGCTTCGATCACCTGATCCGGCTGCCAGTGCGAAATGTCGACGGCAAAGCGGGCGCGGCCTTCGTCCAGACCCAGAAACAGCGCGGGCTTGCCTGCGGCCAAAACCGGATGGTCTGCCCCAACCCAAGCCAGTGCATCGCCAGCAATCAGCGGTTTGCCGCGCCACAGCGGCACCACATCCCCCGCCGCCAGCAGCGCCGCGATGCCAGCCGCGTCGCTGCGCAGTGCCGCCGCCCGATCAAGGCCCGAACCGCCGAAAGTCACATCTTCTGCCTGTCGCATCTTTGCCCCCGCCTGATGCCGCTTGATGCCACGTTGCAGCCGCCACCGCAAATGGCGGATTTGCCTGCGAAAATGCAACTAATAGGAGAAAACGTAATGTGACTTTCGCGTGAATCTTTTCACTTTGGCAACAAGCTGACAGACTTGCAGGCAACGCGTCAGGGCCTGTCCTGCTGCACCCTGGCCAATGACGAAGGCATCGCCCCGAATGGAATACAAGACCGCCGCCCAGATCCGATCCGCAGCCAGCCACGACGCGGAAGGCGCAACTGTGGCTTTGCGCATCATGGCGACATCAGACCTGCATGCAAACCTGCTGGCATGGGATTATCACGCCGACCGGGCGTGCCCTTCGCGCGGGTTGGCGCGGCTGGCGACCGTCATTCGTCAGGCGCGCGCCGAGGTATGGCAAAGTCTGCTGCTGGACAACGGCGATTTCCTGAGCGGCACGCCGTTGGGCGATCATCTGGCCGACCATCCCAGCCCGGACCGGATGCACCCGATGATTGCCGCGATGAACCATCTGGGGTTTGACGCCGCGACGTTTGGCAATCACGAATTCAGCCATGGCTTGCCGTTTCTGCGCCACAGCCTGAAGGGGGCGGCCTTTCCCTTTGTCAGTTCGAACCTGTGGGAAATCAGGCCCCCGGGGCGGGCGCTGGCCGATCGTCAGCTGTTGCTGACGCGCAGGCTGGTGGATCAGAACGGCCACCCGCATGATCTGCGCATCGGCATTCTGGGCTTTGTGCCGCCCCAGACCCTGGTGTGGGAGTGGCGGCATCTGAAAGGGTATGCCGAAGCGGCGGACATCATGGCCACCGCCACGACCGCCGTTCCGGCCCTGCGCGCCGCCGGAGCCGATCTGGTGATCGTGCTGTCGCATTCCGGCATTGGTGGGCCGGGGATGGGGGAGGGGGCCGAGAATGTCAGCCTGGCGCTTGCGGCCCTGCCCGGCGTCGATGCGGTGGTGGCGGGCCACACGCACCTGTTGTTTCCCACCGCAGATACGGCAGATCTTGCCGGAAAGCCCGCCGTGATGCCGGGCTTTTTCGGTTCGCATCTGGGGGTGATGGACCTGACGCTGACGCGGGGCGGGGCGGGTTGGCAGGTGGTCTCGCACCAAAGCAGGTTGCGCCCGATTTCGCGGCGCGAACCGACACAAGGCACCGTTCGCGCGCTGGTGCCGGATGATCCCGCCATCGTCGCCCTGGCCATGCCAGACCACGAAGCGTTGCAGGCCCGTGCCGCCCGCTGCATCGGCCAGACGGCGCGTCCGCTGCACAGTTATTTCGCGCTGCTTACCGATAGTCCTGCGCTGGCACTGGTGGCGCAGGCCCAATCGGCGCATTTGGCGCGGGCTTTGGCCGGAACCCCGCATGCCGGGCTGCCGATCCTGTCGGCCGCAGCCCCTTTCAAGGCCGGCGGGCGTGGCGGCGCCGAGAATTACATCGACATCCCGGCAGGCCCGCTGCGGCAGCGTCATGCCACCGATCTGTATATCCATCCAAACAGCCTTGTCGGCCTGCGACTGACCGCCGCCGAGGTGCAATTGTGGCTGGAACGCTCGGTCAGCCTGTATCGTCAGATCACCCCCGGCACACAGGACTGTGACCTGATTGATCTGGAGTATCCCAGCTTCAACTTTGACGTCATTTTCGGGCTGTCCTATCAGATCGACCTGACACAGCCCCCCCGTTTTGATTGCCGGGGCAACGAGGTCAACCCTCAGGCCCACCGCATCAGGCAGTTGTCGTACAACGGTCGGGTCACCACGCCGGATCAGGTCTTTGTGCTGGCCACCAACAGCTATCGCGGCGGCGGCGGCAGTGGCTTTGCGGGCACCACTCCGGCCTATGTGATCCTTGAGGCGCTTGAGACCAACCGCGACATCGTCGAGGATTTCATCCGCGCGGGCGGGGTGGTTGGTATGCCCGCACCGCCAAGCTGGGGCTTTGTGCCGATGCCCGGCACCTCCGTCCTGTTTGACAGCAGTCCCCGCGCTGTTTCCGCCCTGCCCGAAGTGCAACGCGACCGGCTCGTGTCTGCACGACGACGAGCGCAACCTGGTGTACCGCGCGCCCCGCCTCACCCCGGTGCAGTCGCGCAAGGCCGTCAAGGTCGTGCCGCAGAACATGGCCGAGATGTACAAGATGGTGCCGC
>CAZCFC010000178.1:0-6595 GCA_964497815.1 uncultured Cypionkella sp. | reverse complement strand
CCCGACCGGAGAGATCATGCGCCCTATCCTTGCTGCCCTTGCCCTTTGCTCTGCCCTGCCTGCCCATGCGCAGGATACGGGGTTGGTCAGTCTGCAAACCGCGGATGCGGGGCGGGATTGGCAGGCGGTGGGGCGGCTTGATCTGGGCAGCCGTGGCTTTTGCACCGGCACGCTGATCGCGCCCGATCTGGTGCTGACCGCCGCGCATTGCCTGTTCGACAAGGAAACCGGCGCGCGCAACGATGTCGCCAGCATCGAGTTTCTGGCCGGTTGGCGCAACGGGCGGGCCGAGGCGTATCGTCATATCAGCCGCGCGCTGCCGCATCCGGAATATGTCTATGGCGGGCAGGCGGGGATTGACCGCGTGGGCTATGACGTCGCCTTGTTGCAACTGGATCAGCCGATCCTGCTGCCCTCGATCCCGCCGATGCCCACGGCCTCTGCCCCACGCGTGGGGGATGAGGTGGGCGTGGTTTCCTATGCGCAAGACCGCGCCGAGGCGCCTTCGATCCAAGAGGTTTGCCATGTGCTGGATGGCAGGCCGGATGTGCTGGTGCTGAACTGCAATGTCGATTTCGGGGCGTCCGGCGCGCCGATCTTTGCGATGCAGGACGGGGTGGCGCGGGTGGTTTCGGTCGTGTCGGCCAAGGCCGATGTCGAGGGGCAGAAGGTCGCCCTTGGCACGGTTCTGGACGGCCCTTTGCAGGACTTGCGGGCCGAGATGGCGGCAGGCGATGGCGTGCGCCACACCGCCCCGACCGGCGTGCGGATGCTGTCGGGCAGCGGCGCGAAGGGCGCGAAATTTATCAAGGTCGCGCCGTCCTCGCCCTGAGACGGGGGCTTGAACGCCGCAAAAGGCTTCCCATATCGGTGGTGTCGCGGGTGCCGAAATCGGGTCCGCGGCTTTGAAACCGCCTGTCCCACAAGGGAAGGCTTATATCCATCGCTCCAA
The DNA here is from genome assembly GCA_964497815.1 of uncultured Cypionkella sp. GTDB lineage: Bacteria > Pseudomonadota > Alphaproteobacteria > Rhodobacterales > Rhodobacteraceae > Cypionkella. The sequence goes on along the minus strand of CAZCFC010000178.1, from coordinate 5,643 downwards.
GGAGGATGCTATGCGTAGCTTTGATTTTGCACCGCTTTACCGTGCCACTGTCGGGTTTGACCGGATTGCCGATCTTGTGGATCGCGCGCTGACCACCGATGTCGCCCAGCCCGCCTACCCGCCCTACAACATCGAAAAGACTGCCGAGGATGCCTATCGCATCTCGATCGCCGTGGCCGGTTTCGCGCCCGAAGATCTGGCAGTCGAGGTCAAGGAAGGCGCGCTGTTCGTCGCCGCCCGCAAGTCGCCCGAGGCCACTGAAAAGACCTATCTGCACCGTGGCATTGCCACCCGCGCGTTCGAGCGCCGCTTTGCGCTGGCCGATCATGTGCGCGTCACCGGCGCCACGCAGGAACATGGCATGCTGCACATCGACCTGATCCGCGAAACGCCCGAGGCGCTGAAGCCGCGCCGGATCGAAATCGGTCGCCCCGCCGCGATCGAGGCCAAGGCGCTGGAAGCTACCGCAGCCTAAGGCCCCTACAGATTGGAAAAGGCCTGACATCGCGTCGGGCCTTTTGCACATTCAGCGGGCCGACAGCGCCTGCGCCATCCGCATCAGGTTAACCGCCTCGATCCGGTAGCCATAGGCGTCCGCGCCCCGCGCCGACAGCGCCAGATCAATCGCCTGATCCCAGCCCCAATCGCCCAGATAGGTGGCCCCTGTCAGCAACTGCCCGAAGCCCGCGATGGCGGCGGCAAAGCGGGCGTCATCGTCTACCGCGCCGCCCGCGAAGATCGGGGTTTCCTGCAAGGTGCTGGCCGTTTGCCCCGGCGCAACCGAGCGCAGGCGCAAAAAGCCCAGCTCATCCGACCCCGTGGCGGGGGCCGCCGCCCCATAGCGCAAGGGATCATTCCGCAGCGCGGGGCTGTCGGGCGCGGTGATCTCGTAAAGCGCGGTCACGGCCGTCCCCGCCCCGATCTCGCCCGCGTCTATCTTGTCATTGTTGAAATCCTCGCGGCGCAGGGCGCGGGTCTCATATCCGATCAGCCGGTATTCCGCGACTTGGGCGGGGTTCCATTCGACCTGAATTTTCACATTGTCGGCAATGGGATAAAGCGCGCCTGCGACCTGATCGACCAGAACCTTGCGAGCCTCGGACAGGGTGTCGATATAGGCTGCCGTGCCGTTGCCGTTCTGTGCCAAGGCCTGCATGGTGGCATCATCCAGATTGCCGCGGCCAAAGCCCAGAACCGACAGATAGACCCCGGTCTTCCGCTTGGCCGCGATATAGGTTTTCAACGCTTGCGGATCATCCAGGCCGACGTTGAAATCACCATCGGTGGCCAGCAGAACACGGGTGACTTCACCGGGCGCGGCCATCGCTTCGGCGGTCTGATAGGCCAGTTCCAGCCCTTGCGCACCCGCTGTGGGCCCCCCAGCGGCCAGTTGGTTCAACGCGCCCAGAATGGCCGCCTGATCCGTGGCTTTGGTGGGGGCCAACACCCGCCCCGCCGAGCCGGCATAGGCCACAATTGCCACCTGATCACCGTCATGAAGCTGCCCTTGCAGCATCGACAGCGATTGGACCAGCAGCGGCAGTTTGTTGGGTTCGTCCATGCTGCCAGAGGTGTCGATCAGGAACACAAGGTTCAGGGGCGGGCGGTTCTGAAGGGCGGGCATTGCGCCCTGAATGGCCACATGCACCAGTCTTGTGTCGGGATTCCAAGGGGTTGGCATCACAATCACAGTGGGGCGAAAGGGCTGATCTTCGTCGGGGGCGGGATAGGCGTAGGGGAAATAGTTCACCATTTCCTCGATCCGCACCGAAGCCGGATCGGGCAGAAAACCGGCGTCAAGCGCAGACCGAATGGTGGCATAAGACGCGGTATCGACGTCGATCGAAAAGGTTGAAACCGGGTTTTCGACGGTCACATGCACCGGATTGGTGGGGTCGTCGGCAAAGGTTTCCGTGTTTTCAGTGGGTTGCGCCATGGCTTCCGGCGCGGGCATATCGGCAAGGATACCAGCGGGGGCCGCGGCATAGCGATCGGCATCAGTCACGCCGCGCGCGCGTTTGGCGGCGGGGGCGGGGGGGCTGGCTGCCAGACCAGATACCGGGGGGGCGGCCAGCGCCTGATCTGCGATCTGCACCGAACGGGGGGCGGCATTTTGCGGCTCGGCAGTCAGGTCGCCTTCGATTTCGGGGGCTTCCGATTGGGTCGCCAGATCGTCGGGCGCAGCCAGGGTTTTGGGTTGCATGGCGTCTTGCAGCGGGCCTTGTCCGGTCAGCGGCAGGATCACCACCAGACCGATGCAAAGGGCCGCCGCCGAGGTGCTGGCGGCAAGAATCGGTTTTGTTTTCAACGCATTGAGCATGGCTTTCCATCCCATCGAAAATCCCGCCTGCGGGGGGCGGTCAGGGTTGGAACGCGGACCATGGGACGATCCTTGGAGGCGATCATAATTTTCCATGGCCAGACGGATGGCGGCGTCTTTGGCATCGCCATCTGGCGCGGGCGCATGACGCAGGGCGGCTTTCAGGGCGTCAAGTTCATCCATCATTTCGCCTCCTCTGCCGCGATGGCTTTCAAACGTTTTTTCACTTCGGACATGCGCCAGGCGATGGTGCCTTCCGTGACGCCCAGCACCGCGCCCGCCTCGGCCTGCGTCATCTCTTCCCCCAGCACCAGTGCCACGGTGTCGCGCAATTCTGGCGACAGGCGGGTCATGGCAGAGGCGAGCCAATCCATCGCCTGCGCTTGGGTCGCGATCTCATCCTGACGGGCGATTTCCCAATCACCCCAACCACTTGCAGCACGTGATCGGGTGGCTTGGCGGCGACGCAGATCGTGGGTGGCATTGACCACAACGCGGTAAAGCCAGGTTGTGAACCGCGCCTCGGCCCGCCAGTTTTGCAGCTTGGACGGCAAGGCGGCGCAGATATCCTGCGCCAGATCCTGCGCTTCGGCGCGCAGCCCGGTCAGTCGGTAGGCCAACCCGAAGATGCGATCATAATGGCGCTGCACCAGAACCGCAAAAGCGGCGCGGTCGCCATTGGCGGCGGCACTGGCCAAGGTTTCATCTGGGGTTTCCATCAGCATCACCCTAGTCAGACGCCACAGAAGGCGCAATCCTTGGGCCGGTTTCGAAAACAGTCCAAGAATCTGGTTAATTAAATGATTTCAAAAGATTCTATTTGGCGGAAATGCGTCCTGCGCCCGTCCTGTTTGCGTCCGGTATCCGTCCCGACGCTGCGCGCGCTGCGCCGGGTTTAACGCAACGCGCGCAGAAAGGGGGCGGCCTAGTACATCAGGCCGTCATAGACGCCAAAGGCCTGCGCATTGCTGGCCACCGACTGGCCTTGATCATGGGCATAGGCCGTCACTGCGGAATAGGTGCCGGGACCAAATGCCCCATCAAAACCACCGCGATAATAACCATAGGCCGCCAGCCGTTTCTGGATCAGGCGCCGTTCCGCGCGGGAATAGCTGTTGAAGGCCTGCGCCGCCGGGCTGCGGTAAATGCTGCTCTGATACTGGGGCTGATAGGACGGTTGGTGGTACTGCGGTTCTTGATACACCGGGCGCGGCTGAACATAGACGGGCTGATTGCGCTGCGGGCGCTTGGCTTCGCGGATCAGGCCCTGCACCAGGATCGTGGCGGCGATGCCCTTGACGAAGTTCTGTTCGTTGTCCCCCCAGGCATAGGCCGGAGCAGCCGGCGTGGCCGCGATTGCAACGGCGGTCAGGGCGGCGAGGGCGGTCGATTTGAATGCTGGCAGCATGTCATGTCCTTTCAGTAAGCCCGGATTGGGCGGCCCGGATTGGGCGAATGACCCGAACGTGCGGCATGACGCGTTGCTAAGCAAAATCGGCGGTCTGATATGGCATAGCGGCGTTGCCTGGCTGCATAAACTTCCGGGGGGGACACTCCCCCCGGGCCCCCTGTGGGATATTTGTGCCATTGTGAATGCAAATTTTAGCTAATTTTTACAAATGCTTGCGCAGGACCGTCAGGCCAGCCCCAAATGCGGGGGCAGCGATCAGCGGGGGCAGGATTTTGGTTTGCCGGGTTGGGCCTTGTGTCCGGGCAAGCCAGCCCCGATATGAAAGCAAACAGAGGGAGGTTTGTGTGCAGCGAGTTTCTTTGCCAGAGCGGCCCGATTGGCGCGCCGAGGCCGAGCGTTTGGGATTCACCTTTGCCGATATGTATGGCGAGCCCTATTGGGATGAAACGTCGGCCTATGCCTTCACGCTGCAGCAGGTCGAAGAGGATATCGAGGATCCTTGCACCGCGTTGCATGCGATGTGCCGCGAGGCGGTGGCCGAAATTGTGGGATCCGAGCGGCTGATGGCCCGGATGGGGCTGCCGCGCGACCACTGGGATCTGGTGGCGCAAAGCTGGCGTGAGGGTGAAGCAGAGTTGTACGGGCGGTTTGATCTTGCCTATGACGGCAAGGGTCCGGCCAAGATGCTGGAGTATAACGCCGACACCCCGACCAGCCTGTATGAAAGCGCGTCGTTTCAGTGGCTGTGGTTCGAGCAGCAGCTTGAGGCGCGGGTATTGCCGCAGGGCACCGATCAGTTCAACGGCATCCACGAGGCTTTGGTGGCGCGTCTGGCAGCGATGTTCGCACCGAACACCGATCTGCATTTCGCGGCCATGGAAGGCGCGCCCGAGGATTACGCCACGGTGGAAACCATGGCCTGGGCCGCACGCGAGGCGGGGTTGGGGGCGCATTACACCGACCTGCAAAAGATTGGCGTGACCGGTGCCGGGCAGTTCACGGACAGCGAAGACCGGGTGATCGGGGCGCTGTTCAAGCTGTACCCATGGGAGGACCTGCTGCGCGATCCGTTTGCGGCGCAGATTGCCGGGTCGGGCTGTCGGTTCCTTGAACCGGCGTGGAAGGCGCTGGTGTCGAACAAGGCGATCCTGCCGGTGTTGTGGCAGTTGTTTCCCGGACATCCAAACCTGTTGCCCGCGTTTTTCGAGGATGAGGCGGCCCAGCTGCGGACGGTGGCGCATGTGGTCAAACCGATTTTCTCGCGTGAGGGGCAGTCGGTGACGATCTATGACGGGGACTCGGTGGTTGAGGCGGCGACGGCGCGCGACTATGATAGGCATCCGAAGATTGTGCAGGCCTATCATCCGTTGCCGGTTCTGGGTGGCATGCGCCCGGTGATCGGCGCCTGGGTGGTGGGTGAGGTGTGCGTGGGCATGGGGCTGCGCGAAGACGCAAGCCGGATCACGCAGGATTTGTCGCGGTTCAAGCCGCATTTCATTGAAGGGTAGGGGTTGATGAAACGCTCTCGGAATGTGGCGCTGGTGATCCTTGGTGCGGCGGCCTTCGGGCTTTCGGCCTGCAATGAGGAACAGACCGAGGCCAGCGCCTTTCCTGACAAGGCAAGCTGTCTTGAGGCGGTGAAGCCGGGCGGCTGGTTCACCAGGGATGATTGCGACAGCAGTTTTGCCGAGGCGCAGGCCATTCATGATGAAACCGCCCCGCGCTATGAAAGCCGCGCGCTGTGCGAGGCAGAGCATGGCGAGGGTGCCTGCGGCGGTGATAGCGCGACCAGTTCGGGCGGCGGTGGCGGCATCTTCATGCCGCTGCTGATGGGCTACATGATCGGTCAGGCGCTTGGGGGCGGTCGGGTCATGTCGCAGCCGGTCGTGCGCACGGCGGGCGGTGGGTTTGC
>CAZCFC010000177.1:0-6615 GCA_964497815.1 uncultured Cypionkella sp. | reverse complement strand
ATCCAGCGTGCCGAGGATTTGGTGGGCATCGAAATGCCGATGGTGCCTTTGTCTTGGGCAAAGGACGGAGCCGCAACCGATGCCGTCGCCGCAGCCACAAGCGCCAAAAGCGCCCGACGTGATAATTCCATGGATAGTCCTCCCAGAGACGCCCGCAGGCGCAAGTTGGCAAATCTTCCGGCACAGGCGCTAACCGCCTTTTCTGCCGCGCGCAAACGATTGCAGGTTAGATCCATATCCGTCAAATGATGTTATTGGATGAACACATACCGGAATTGTCATGCCCCAACACAAGCAACCCGACGCACTGTTGAACCGGGGCATGAAACTGAGCCATTTGCGCATGATGGCCGCCTTTGCCGAAACCGGACAGATCGGTGCCGCCGCGCAGGCAATGGGCATCACCCAGCCCGCCGCCTCGCGCCTGTTGTCCGAGATCGAGCGGATCGTGGGTACGCCGGTTCACTTCAGGTCAGGGCGCGGTGTCAGCCTGACAATGGCCGGACAGATGCTGGCGCGGCGGGCCGAGCGTGTGCTGATGGAAATGCGCGACGCCGCGCGCGAGATGGCCGAGGCGGGCGGCGGGCAGATTGGCAAGGTGGGCATTGGCGCCGTGACGGCCCCTGCGCTGGACATGGTCCTGCCCGCGCTGCGCACCGCCCGCCTGTCACATCCCGGCATTCAGACCGAGGTGATCGTTGCCAGTTCGGACATCCTGTTCGAACAGCTTTTGTCCGGCCGTCTGGATTTCGCCATTGCCCGCATTCCTGTCGGTGCGGATGCCAGCCAGATTGACGCGCGGGTCATTGCGCCAGAGCCTGTCGCCCTGATGGTGCGCAAGGGGCATCGACTGGCCAACACAGCGCCAGAGCGGGCGCGGGATCTGCTGGACTATGATTGGGTGATGCCGGGCAATGACAGCCCACTGGGTGCCGCCGTTCTGGCGCGGCTGGCAGAGCGCGGTCTGCCACCACCGCAGCAACGCCTGTCGACAGCGTCGTTTCTGTTGACGCTGGCCCTGTTGCAGCAATCGAACTCTATCGCGCCTCTGGCCAAGGCGGTTGCGGATCAGTTCGCCAGCGGCCCGGATGCGGCCTTTGCCATAATCCCGTCCGATCTGGCGATCAGTGTCGCCCCTTACAGCCTGCTGACCCGCAGCGGTGTGTTCCTGCCCCCCGCCGCGCGCACGATTCTTGGCCTGATCACCCAAAGCCTGTGAGATGACGCAGGGGCAGCAAAGCCCTTGCCTGCTTGGTTGAAATTTGTCAGACATATGACATAGCAGAGACTCCAGCATCAAGGGGCACTGCTGGCGGCAAGCGGCAAGCTTGTCGGGATCCATTCTTCACCGGGTTCAGAAACAAGGAGGAAGCCAATGAAATCTTTACGGAATTTGGCAAGTGCGGCATTCATGGCAGTGGCCATGGCCCTGCCCGCACATGCCCAGACGACGGTTTACGCGGCGGGCGACTCGACCAGCGGCACCTATATGGACTACATGAAGACGGTCTATGCCCGCGCGGGCAATCCCGAGATCATTCAGATTCCGCTGACCAGCTTTGACAAGAATTTCGAGCTGAACGCGCTGGCCGCCGAAAGCTGGACGCAGTCCGAAGATGGCCTGACATGGACCTTCAAACTGCGTGATGGTCTGGTGTGGTCAGATGGTGAACCGCTGAAGGCAAGCGACTATATCTTCGCGCTGCAGCGCGCCGCCACCACCGGCTATGACTTTGCATGGTACTGGGGTTATGCGGGCGGCATCGCCAATTGGGATGCGGTGACAAAGGGTGAGGCGGATGTCGCAACCCTTGGCATCAAGGCCGTTGACGACAAGACCATCGAAGTGACCACCTCATCACCAAAGCCCTATCTGCCGGGTGTGGTCAGCCTGTGGTATCCGGTGCCAAAGCACGTCTGGGACAAGTTGGGCGACGAATATGCGGCCAATGTCGATACGCTGGTGACGTCTGGCCCGTTCATGGTCGAAAGCTGGGAGAAGTCGAACAACTCGATGGTTCTGGTGAAAAGCCCCAGCTACACCGGGCCTTGGCCGTCGGTGGTGGACAAGGTGGTGATTGACCCGTCGCTGGGTGCGCCCGAAGTGGGCCTGCCCGCCTTCATGGCGGATGAGGCCGATTTCGCCTATCTGAACGCCGGGCAAATCCCCTTCGTCGAACAGCGCTTCCCCGGCCAGATCAGCAAGAACGCGGTCTTCGCGGTGTCTTATATCTCGTTCGATCTTGGTGCGGCACCGTTTGACAACATCAACGTCCGCAAGGCGCTGCAAGCCGCGATCAACCGCGATGAGATGACCGCAACAGTGCTGAAAGATCTGGCAATCCCCGGAAAATCGCTGCTGCCGCCGGGCTATCCCGGGTATAACGACGCTATCACCTCGCAGGCCGTATTTGATCCCGAAAAAGCCAAGAAGTTCATGGCCGACGCAGGCTATCCGAACGGCGAGGGCTTTCCCGAGGTGGAAATCTGGTATCGCGATCAGGGCGGCTACAATGGCGCCATCACAGCGCCGATGCTGCAGTACCTTCAGGCCCAGTTCAAAGACATCCTTGGCATCACCATGAACATGAAGGTCATGCCCACCAAGGATTGGATGGCCGGGATGATGGAGAAGAAGAACAACCTGTTCCTTGCGCCCTATGAGTATGATTATATCGACCCGTCGAACTTTTACGGCATCTTCTTCAACGGTGGTCGGCATGACCACAAGATCAAGGCCTATGACGATCTGGTGGCTGCGGCCGACAGCAATCCCGTGTGGGAAGAGCGCGCCAAGCTGTATCAACAGGCAGAACAGGTGTTGATCGACAACGCGTCGTTCATCCCGCTGGTGCATCCCATCACCAATGCTGTGGTTGGCACTGCGCTGACGGGCGAAGGCACCACGCCGAACAAGCAGGGCTTTACCCCGCTGCGGCAGTTGGCGCTGTATTTCTACACCCATGTCGAAAAGAAGTGACGCAACCTTCCACCCCCCGGCTATCGTCGGGGGGTGGGCTTCGATGAGGATTTCATGAGACTTCTGGATGTCAGCGATTTGACCGTCAGCTTTCCGCAGCACGACGGATTGGTGCAGGCCGTGCGCGGCATGACACTGCATCTGGATGCGGGCGAAAGCCTTGGCATCGTTGGCGAATCCGGGTCTGGCAAGTCTGTCACCTGCATGGCGGCGCTGCGGCTGCTGCGCGAGCCACCTGCGCAGATTGCGGCGGCAAAGCTACAGTTGGGCGGGGTGAATGTGCTGACCGCCAAGGGGGCCGATCTGGCCCGTCTGCGCGGACGCGTGGCCGCGATGATCTTTCAGGACCCGATGACGGCGTTTGATCCGTCTTTCACCGTCGGCCATCAGATCGTGGAAACCATCCGGGCGCATCGGGCCACCGCCAAACCAGAGGCGCGGGCCGAGGCGGCCAGCCTGCTGGCAAAAGTTGAAATCAAGAACCCAACCGCCATTCTGGACAGCTATCCTCATCAGCTTTCGGGTGGGATGCTGCAACGTGCGATGATTGCGATGGCACTGTCCTGCCGTCCGCAAGTGCTGTTCGCGGATGAACCGACGACGGCGCTGGACGTCACGATCCAGGCACAGATCCTGCAACTGATCAAAGAGTTGCAGGCCGAATTGGGTATGGGTCTGGTGATGGTCACGCATGATCTGGGTGGGGTGGCCGAAACCGTCGATCGGGTGCTGGTGATGTACGGGGGCCGCGCGATGGAGCAAGGCCCGGTGCAAGACATCTTTGACGCTCCGGCACACCCCTACACGCAGGCCCTGCTGCAATCCATGCCGGGGCGCGTGGGCGGGCGGCAGCGGCTGGCCGAAATTCCGGGCGCGTCGCCCAACCCCGCCAACCCGCCGACGGGCTGTCCGTTTCATCCGCGCTGTACGGTGGCCGAGGCCCGCTGCGCCGCCGAAATGCCCGCCTTTGCCGCCATAGCCACCAACCGCCAAGCCGCCTGCTGGAGGCTGACATGACCGCACCGGCGCTGGAACTGCGCGGGATTTCCAAGACCTACCCCTTGCGCGTGAAGGGCGGGCCATTGCCGCGCTATACCGATCTGCATGCGGTGCGGGATGTGTCCCTGATCCTGCCGCCCAATTGCATCATGGGGTTGGTCGGAGAGTCTGGGTCGGGCAAGACCACCACAGGCATGATCGCGATGCGGCTGACGGAACCAACAGCGGGGCAGATCATCGTCGATGGCACCGACATCACCACGTTGGACCATGCGACGCTGAAACCATTCCGCCGCCGCATGCAGGTGGTGTTTCAAGACAGCTATTCCGCGCTGGACCCGATGATGACGCTGGCGCAAATCGTGGCGGAACCGCTGCATATTCATGGGCTTGGCAGCCATGCCGCACAGACCGAACAGGCGCTGACATGGTTGGTCCGTGTGGGTCTGGACCGCAGCTATGGCAACCGCTATCCGCACGAACTTTCGGGTGGCCAACGGCAGCGGGTGGCCATTGCGCGGGCGCTGATCCTGCGGCCAACGGTGCTGGTGGCGGACGAGCCGACCTCGGCGCTGGATGTTTCGGTCAAGGCGCAAATCATCAACCTGCTGCTGGATTTGCAGGCGGAAATGGGGCTGTCGATCCTGTTCATCAGCCATGATCTAAGTGTGGTTCGGTCGTTGACCGATCAGGTGGCGGTGATGTTCAACGGGCAGATCGTGGAACAGGCGGCGACGGAAACCATCTTCTCCGATGCCCGCCACAGTTACACGCGCAGCTTGCTGGACGCGATTCCGGTGCTGAACCCACGCGACCGGCGCCATCGCACCTTCCTGTCGCGCGATCAGATTGAAGCCACTACGCCGCGTCTGGCAGCACAGGATCTGGCCCGCCCCGCCGCAGTACAGACCGAGCCGCAACTGGTGGCGGTCGGTCCCGGTCATTGGGTCAGGGCGGTGGTAACGGCATGAGGGGGCACTGATGATCCGCTATATCCTGCAACGACTGGCCTCGATCGCGCTGACCTTCCTTGTGGTGTCGGTGATCGTGTTTCTGATGATGCACGCGGTTCCGGGCGGGCCGTTTGATGGCAATGACATGCCGGTATCGGACGCGGTGAAGGCCAAGCTGAACGCCTCTCTGGGTTTGGACCAACCGCTGTATGTGCAGTATTTCAACTACATGTGGGGCGTGCTGCATTTCGATTTCGGGGTGCCGTTCCAAAGCCCGGGCGAAACCGTGCTGGAACTGTTGGGCCGGGCCTGGCCGCCCAGTCTGGTGCTTGGAGGCGCGGGCGTGCTGATCGGCGCACCGCTGGGCATTCTGCTGGGCATGGCGGCGGCGCTGCACCGCAATACCTGGATTGATTATCTGGCATCGGCCTTTGCCACCCTGGGCCTGACGATCCCGGTGTTCGTGACCTCGATGTTGCTGATCCTGATTTTTGCGGTGTGGCTGAACTGGCTGCCAGCCAGCGGCTGGGGCAAGCCGAATGCGTGGATCCTGCCGATCATAGCCTATGCCACCATTCCGATGGCCACCTATGCGCGGTATACGCGCAGCGCCATGCTGGACGTGTTGAACAAGCCCTTTGTCACGGTGTTGCGCGCCAAGGGTCTGTCAGAGCGGCGGATCATCTTTCAGCATGTGCTGCGCAATGCCGCGCTGCCGATGGTAACGGTATTCCTGCCGATGTTCATCGGCACGGCAACCGGGTCGATCTTTGTCGAAGCGATGTTCCGGGTGCCGGGTCTGGGGGCCTATTTCGTGTCGTCGATCAACCTGCGCGACTACCCACTGGAAATGGCACTGATCCTGATGATCACGATGATGTTTTGCGTGGCCTATCTGATTTCTGACATTGCCTATGCGCTGCTTAATCCGCGCATTCGGGTTGGGGGGCGGCAGGGATGACCATGCAACGCAGTCCACTGTATTTCGCATGGCGGCGCTTTGCCGCCAACAGGGGTGCCGTGGTGTCGGGGCTGGTGCTGTTGGTGCTGATCCTGATGGCACTTTTCGCACCGCTGATCACCAAGACCCGCTATGATGCGCAGGATTTCCTGACACAGGCCTTGGCGTTTCCGTCGGGCGAGTTCTGGTTCGGGATTGACGATCTGGGCCGCGACTTCTTTACACGGATTGTCTATGGCGCGCGGGTGTCACTGACCATCGGGTTTACGGCGGCGGCGTTTTCGGTGCTGATCGGCATACCGCTGGGGGCGCTGGCGGGCTATTACGGCGGCAAGGCCGACTGGGTGGTGATGCGGTTGATCGAGTTGTTCTCGGTTGTCCCGCCTTTGTTGGCCGCAATGCTGCTGGGCGCGCTAAGTGGTGGTGGCTTTCTGACCATCGTGTTGATTGCAGCGCTGTTTGGCTGGGTGCAGGTCTGCCTTTTGGTGCGGGCGCAGGTAAAGGCATTCCGTGAAAAGGAATTCGTGCGGGCGGCTCAGGCGCTTGGGGCATCGCCGTGGTATATCATCCGCCGGCATCTGATCCCGAATGCGATCTCGCCGATCATCGTCGGCTTTGTGCTGGCCATTCCGTTGGCGATGATGCTGGAGGCGTCGTTGTCTTTCCTTGGCATCGGGGTGCCGCCGCCGGTGCCAAGCTGGGGACAGATGATCAATACCGGC
>CAZCFC010000176.1:0-6620 GCA_964497815.1 uncultured Cypionkella sp. | reverse complement strand
TCCGGCTTGCACCGATCTTGGGAGGGTCGTATTCTGGCCTTCGATATCTGCCCGATATCCCCTTGGCCCCGGTTGCGCTCCCCAGCGTGCCGGGGTTTCTCATTCCCCCAGCGCCCATGTTGCAGCCGCAGAAAACGGCACGATTCTGAGCAAACCGTGCGACCGCACAGCTTGGACCCAGAACGCGACCTTCGAAAAAGCCGCTAAGTACCTTGAAGGTATTGGTGCACCCAGCAGGATTCGAACCTGCGACCTCTGCCTTCGGAGGGCAGCACTCTATCCAGCTGAGCTATGGGTGCCCACGCTTGCTATAGCGCGTGCAGCATTGGGCTGCAACGCGAAATCAGCCGAAAAGATCGTGACAAAGCTCTAATGCGGATACCAAAGCGTCGGCCTCTGATGTGGTGTTGTACATACCAAACGACGCGCGGCAGGTTGCGCCGACACCCAGATGCTGCATCAGCGGCATGGCACAATGCGTGCCGGCGCGCACCGCAATACCGCGTTTGTCCAGCACCGTAGAGATGTCATGCGCATGCGCAGGCCCATCCAGCGTGAAAGAGAATATGGCCCCCTTGGTCTTTGAATTCCCTTGGATATTCAACCAATTAAGACCGCTCAGTTTGGCTTGTGCATAGTCTCGCAGCGTCTTTTCATGGCTGGCGATATTCTCCATTCCAAGCCCCATCATATAGTTCAAGGCCACGCCCAGCCCGATTTGCTGCACGATGCCGGGGGTGCCTGCTTCGAACTTCATCGGTGGGTCGTTGTAGGTGACAGTGTCGCGTGTCACGTCGCGGATCATGTCACCGCCACCCAGAAATGGCCGCATCTGAGCATAGCGGTCACTCCGGATGAAGATCGCCCCGGAACCACTTGGACCATATAGCTTATGTCCCGTAATGGCATAGAAGTCACAACCAATATCCTGCACATCGACGGGCATATGAACCGCAGCCTGACTGCCATCAACCAGCACCGGCACACCCAATGCCCCTGCCCCACGACAGATTGATTTTACATCAACAACGCTGCCCAAGACATTGGACATATGAGAAATTGCGACAAGTTTGGTGCGTGGACCGATGGCATCGAGGATGGCTTGGGGATCCAGATCTCCATCGGCGTCAATCTCGACCCATTTCAGAACAACGCCCAACCTTTCACGCAAGAAATGCCAGGGCACGATATTGGCGTGATGCTCCATGATGCTTAAGACGATTTCGTCGCCGGCTTGAAACCGCGGCGCCGCCCAGGCGTATGAAATCAGGTTGATGCCTTCGGTTGCGCCGGTCGTGAAGACAATTTCATCTTCCGACGCCGCATTCAGAAACCGCGCGATTGTACCGCGGACGGCTTCGTACTTCTCAGTAGCAAGGTTCGAAAGATAGTGCAACCCTCTGTGAACATTGGCATATTCCATAGAATAGGCTTGCGTCACCGCCTCTATCACCACCGCAGGTTTCTGCGCCGATGCCCCGTTGTCCAGATAGATCAACGGTTTGCCGTTCACTTGCCTGTGCAAGATCGGAAAGTCCGCGCGCAGTTTGGCCACATCTAGCATGGTTAAGCCCCCACTCCGACAAAGGCGACGATCAGGATCGCCGCCGCAAATGAGACGGCCAAAGTCGTCCCGATGATGCCGAAAAATACGGCCAACAACGAGGAAAATCCGTGCAGTTCAGCGATGAAATTTGTCAGCAACCACAGAAAAAGCACAAGGCCGAACATCCCCAAGGCGGCAGCGAGGGGCGTCGAAATTGGCAGCAATATCAATTGGGCAAATTGCAGCAACAGCAGGATGAACTCCAGCCATGCCACCAGCAGGATCGCATCTGAAAACCGGCCTTTGCCGCCAAAGAGGCGTCCCACCCGATATATCAGCATCGCGCCAATGACCAAAGCTATGCCCTGAAAGATGGCCAATTGTAGCGGATTTGAAAACATTCCCGTCAGAGCCTGATCAAACGCAGGATCCTCACTGGGCGCCGACATCACGAAGGTCAACGCGGACAAGGCGGACGAAGCCACCGCCATCAGCACCAACGCAAGCCAGCCCACATTGGCTGGCAAGTCCATATTGATCAGGGCCCGCGCCCCGGCCCTTGGTTGCTGGATCGTGTCGCGTGCCGCGATCAGCAGGGTTTGCATATCAAAGGCCAAGACCTTGCTCCACTTCCACCAGCATAGAAACCCACATCCACAGAAATCCTGTCAAAACAACGCCTTGAACAAGATAAAGCGCCGCACTCGGACCGATGAAACCTGCCGTCAGGCCTTGCAGCAACATCGCCGGAGCCACGGCCAGCAGCGCCCAGAACAACGCCAGGCGCGCGCCAAAGCCACTGCCTTTGCCGCCCATCAAGCGGGCGATGCCATGACTGATCAGCGCCAATCCATAAGCCAGAAGCGGCACAATAAACAGGCAAGCCATCAACGCACCGCCCAGGCGCGCCTCAAGCGGGGTGCCTGGATCCACAAATGCGGCCCGGGACAGACCCGGCCATTGCGCCACAAACAGCAACAATGACGCGGCCATCAACACCGCTAGTGCGCGGTCTTCACGCTCACCCGCCGCCAACTTGGACCGGATCACGGCGCGCGGATGCCGCCAGCTGCGCAGAATGTCGGCGGTGATGGTCATTCAAAGCTCATGCCGCTGCAGCCAGCCTTCCAGCCGGCTGCGAATGTCATCCGCGATTCCATCGTCGTCGATTTCATCAATCGCTTCGGCCAGAAATGCCAAGACCAGCAGCGATTGCGCAGCCTTCATCGGCACACCCCGAGAGCGCAGATAGAACAGCGCCACCTCGTCAATCGCGCCAGACGTCGAACCGTGGCTGCATTTCACGTCATCGGCGTAGATTTCCAGCTCGGGTTTGGCCAAAAACTGACTGTCGCCATCCAGCAAAAGCGATTGGCTGATCTGGTAGCCGTCCGTCTTCTGCGCGCCTTGCTTGACAAGAATCTTGCCCTGAAACACGCCAACTGCGCCATTTTTCAGAACTTTCTTGAACACCTGCCGGCTTTCACACCGCTCGGCGGCATGAGTCACAAAGACCGTGTCGTCGTGGTGAAAATCACCATCCCCCAAAGCGGCCCCGGCGATATGGGCAAACGAGTCTGCCCCCGCAAGTTCGATCACCGCTTCGTTCCGCGTCATGCGCCCGTTTGCGGTCAGGGTGAAGGATTTCAGCGCCGCCTCTTTGCCCAAACGCGCGAACAAATGCGTAGCGGCACGGCGTTCGTGATCACGCCCCTGCGCACGGACATGGTGGAAACGCCCACCGTCGGCGATTTCAACTTCCATCACCTTGTTGAACCGCGCTGCCGCAGGACCGTTTTCCATGATGGTCACTTCACCACCGGTTTCAACCTTGATGCAATGATGAAGGATTGCATCCGAAGTTGTTGAATTGTGATGATAAACCAGAGAAATCGGCTTTGAAACCTTGCCCGTTACGCGGATCAGGATTCCATCGGTTGCAAAGGCCGTGTTCAGGGCCGCCAAAGGCCGCTGAACCGGCGATTGGCCACGTGTCTCGAGCACACCATAAAGGTCGCGCGCCCAATGGATGTCGGCAGCCGCCGCAACAGAAAGCCGTTCTATCTCAATGCCTTGCAGGTGAAAGTCATCAGAGGCACTTTCATCGAATACGCCATCCACGAACACCAGCTTAAGGCGGTCGATGGCATCAAATACCGGGGCTTCGTCGCCCGGCAAGAACACCGTCGCAGGATCCGGCGAGGGCGCCGTCAAACTGCCGGGGTCTGTGTAGCGCCAATACTCGTCGCGTCTGCCGGGCAAACCCATAGCGGTCAGCCGGGCCAAGGCGTCGCGGCGCGCGGCCCCAAGCCAACCGTCCGGTGGCAGGTCAAGCCCGGCAATCCGCGCCGAAAGCGCATCCTGTTTTGCTTGCGGCAAGGCCATCAATTCACCTCCGCCAGAATGTCGGCATAGCCATTGTGTTCGACCTCCAAAGCCAACTCCGGCCCTCCGGTCTTGATGATGCGACCTGCCGCCATGATGTGGACGACATCAGGTTTGATATGGTCCAGAAGCCGTTGATAATGCGTGATAACCAGGAAGGAACGCCCCGCCCCGCGCAACGCGTTCACCCCTTCGGAAACCAGTTTCATCGCATCAACGTCAAGCCCGGAATCGGTTTCATCCAGGATGCACATCTTGGGTTCAAGCATGGCCATCTGCAGGATTTCATTGCGCTTTTTTTCGCCGCCTGAAAAGCCGACGTTCACCGGGCGCTTCAGCATGTCGGCGTCGATCTTCAAGGTTTTGGCCTTGGCGCGCACCTCTTTCAGAAAGTCACCCGCACTCATCTCTTCTTCGCCGCGCGCTTTGCGTTGGGCGTTCACGGCGGTGCGCAAAAAGGTCATATTGCCGACGCCGGGGATTTCGACCGGATACTGGAAGGCCAGAAACAGGCCCGCAGCCGCCCGGGCTTCGGGCTCCATCTCCAGCAGCTCTTGGCCTTGCAGGGTGGCCGAGCCTTCGGTGACGGTGTAGCCATCGCGACCAGACAGCACATAGGACAGGGTGGATTTACCCGATCCATTCGGCCCCATGATCGCATGCACTTCGCCAGCGCCAATCTTCAGATTGACACCGCGCAGGATGACCTTGTCTTCTTCTTCAAGTTTGACATGCAGGTTATTGATTTCCAGCATTTTTCTTTCCTTCGGGCAAATGAGGGCGTCTCAGTTTGGACGCAGATAGGTGTCGATGACCCAAGCCAGTCGATCCACTGGAAAAGCCATCGGAGAAATTTCGAACCGGGCCATCCGCCCGATCATTGCCACCGGTTTCACCAGATCTTCGACGCGGTGATAGGCCGGCCGGCCCAGATAGTCATCCCACAAAACGGTCATCGGTTGGGTGCTGCGAAACAGGCAGGTCAAAAAGCAGGCGGTGCGGAACCGGCCGTCAATCAGGACAGTGTCAGGATTAGGAAAGTCGTCCAAGTCCCAGACAGATATGGCATATCCGGGCCAGTCGCGGATTTGGCTATCGTCGGCAGGATGGCCCCACGCCTTGGTTGGCCCGATGTCGGCGTGATGCAGATGCAGTTTGGCGACAGGAGTATTCTGATCAAACCAGTGGGCCATCGACCCAAGCCAATTGGCATCGCTTTCCACCGAAAACACAGTTTTTCCAGCCATTTCCGCAGCCATAGCCGTGGTTCCGCCCGAGCCGTATTCCAGGATCACCCGCGCCGCGCCGTAGGCCGCAGAGACAGCCACCGCTTCTTCGGCGGGCAGGGTCAGGGTTGGTCTGGGTACAAGCGGCTGGTTCATTGGCTTAACGTTTGCTTTTCTTGACGCGCATCAGCGCATCAGGCAGCGCATCGCAATAGACGTCCGGCATATCGGCGGGTATGGCGTTGCGCCGGATCAGTTCATCCATAAGGTGTAACACCAAGGAATGGCTGCCAAAAACCGCAGCGGCAAGCACACAGAGATGCTTGATTTGGTCGGTTGGATGATCGGCAACTCTGGACATGTCGCGCAGATAGACAATGTCGCCGTCCACCAGTTGATCGCGCAGTTGCGGCCGGTTCAGGCGCTTGCCGCGCGAATTTGGCACGAAAACCGAATGCGTCGACAGGATTTTATGGATGAAAAAGCCCTGACGCCGCAGTTCGACATCCAAGCCGCCGATCATCGGTTCGCCCTGATAAATCGGGAAAAACCGCTGTTCGACGATGACGGCCATGCAGCTTTGCATCAGCCGTTCAGCCCCCTGAAACACCGCAAGTTCGCCGCCTTGAATGTCAATTTTCATCAAGTCAAAGTTAGGCATTCCGTCCATGTTATCAAGGGCTACGGTCTTTAACTTCAACTGACCTTCGACGTCGGCCCAATTGGGCTTGCCAAGGTATGTGACCGCGGCAAGATCTGGTTTGAACACCGATGTCAGCGTGCCACCGACCACCAATTGAAGCTCGATTTCGCCGCCGTCTCCGACAGCATGAGGAAAGCAGGTTTCATTTGGGCCAAGACTTTGCTGCAATGCGGCAAAGCTTTCGGGGCCCGGCTCAAACCCGATGGTCTGACAGCCGCCCATGTCGCGCAGATCGGCATAGGCCGGACGGTTGATCGGGTTGGCCCCGACATCAACAATCCGGGTCAGCCGATCAAGGCCCAACCGTTCCAAAAGCAGCGCAACATGCTTCATACTCTTCCCCTAAGCCACTGACACATGTGCCTTTTCAGCGGGCACCAACAGGAAGTTTTCGTTCACATCATAGCGGCGATACGTCGCGGCGATGCTATAATCGGCCTCGGACACCCAAGCCAGAAAATCGGCGCGGTTGGCTTCGTCAACTTCGATGAAGAACACGGGGCGGCTGTTGGCAATTGTCTGTGAAAGACCGCGCAACGCCTTGATTTCCATGCCTTCCACGTCAATCTTGATAAAGTCGACATGGGTCGTGGCCAAAGCATCGTCGCCCCGGATCACCGTCAGATCGCCGCCTTCCACCAGACGGCCACCGCCCAGATTTGTTTCTGGCTGATCCAGTTCAATCTGCAACCCTGCCTGTGCCTGATCCGAAAGACCAAAGCCCAGATGCGTCAGGTCGCAGCGATCCGCCTCGCCGTTC